>NZ_AZYA01000018.1:0-17498 GCF_000513015.1 Bifidobacterium sp. MSTE12
GGGGGGGGGTATGAATGACTGCTTTTTTTATGCAAGGAGAGAAGCGATGAACGCAGGCGAGCGTCACCTCGGTAGTCGAATACCCTTCCAAATATCCAAGCACATCATTGTTGTACTCATCAGCCTTATCGTGGCGCTGGGTTCCTGCTTGTTTACGACTGCTCCGGCGCATGCCGGCACGCCGTATACCACTACGAATAATTTGCTGAATTCGGTTGGTGGCACGGTCTACATCGATAAGAACATCGACTGGAAAAGCGCCGCTCAGTATTACGCTAACGGATCGTGGCACAATGTGTCCGATCTGACGCCTGCTGATCCCGCCAACCAGGACGGTAATCCTGTGGATTTGGAAAACGGCTGGAAAATGCGCTGGATACATACGTATTACAGCGGTGTGTACATGGTGTACCGGGCTCCGGATAACGGCAAAGTGACACTTTCGGGCTCTACGTGGAGCGGCTTCAAGATGCGCTTCAACAATATCGGGTACACCACCTCCGGTGAGAGGATCAGCTCCATCGTTGAGTTTAACTCAGTGCATGCATGGCAGCTCGACTCCGTTGGCCTTAAAGAACCCGCTTTTGTCTGCCCATTCCATTTGGGAGACCGCTTTGGTCCTGCAGCCGCCGCGGTTGCCAACAGCTATCCTGTGTCACTTACCGGATATGGAAGCTCTGAATTTGATGTTGGCATCAAATCGCGCTTCACGACCACGCTGGTCAAAGACGGGACCGATACTCCGATCGAGTCTGACAATGAGTTCAATGTCACGTATTGGGATATCGACCAGCCTATTCATCACGGCGCCAATGCTTTCCCCCGAATCGCCGACTTCACCCATCCAGGAAGAGAGGGCGTAGGACTGGTCAGCGGATACAAGTCTGCGCTGATTGGAAACAACACCACGCTTAAGGTTTCTGAAGAGGGCGGGACCACATGGTTCAAATCCAGTAAAAAGGATGATTCAAAAGTACCGGATGACATCTCCACCGTCGTGGCAAAAGCAGGACCCAGTTTCGTTACTGAGTGGTCTGGAGAAGGATGCGATACCGGAATGGGGTACGATTCCTCGGTCACCGTCTATCCTGAATGGCCAACCCCGGTAAAGTCACCGGAACGTCAGATTCATAATCGTGGTGATGTCGCTGATTTCGATGTCACCGAAAAGTTCCCCTATGTGGCTGACACCAACAAGGCGTCTTCCATCGTCATGACCGATACCTTGGATAATGCCTTGGATGCATCGCACGCCACGGTGACGGTATTGAAGAATGTATCGGGGAACTACGTTGACGTCACGGACAACTGGAAGATTGCCATCTCCGGTCAGACCATCACGGCTACGGCGAAGAATACTGGGCATGGATATGCCGAAGACGAGCATGTATTCCATATCACGGTGCCGGTTTCTACTACAGCTGACTTGAATTCGTATGAACGTGAGACCATCAATGGGATCTCTTATTGGAAGGTACCCAACCAGGCTTCCGTGGCGATCAACAATAACGCCAAGGTCACCAACACCGTGCATGTGTTCGTGCCCTATGAAGCCAAGGGCTCGATTCAGCTCAAGGCCATTAAGCACCTTGAAGGTGGCACCTTGCAGGATGGCCAGTTCACCTTCACACTGAAGGATCAGGACGGAACCGAGCTCGACACGCAGAAGAACGACGCCTCTGGCAACGTCACCTTCAAAGAGATCAACTACACCCTGAGTGATGTCGGTAAGACCTTCACCTACACCATTGAGGAACAGGCGGAGAACACCCCGGGCGTTGTGTACGATACCCACGTCGAGACCGTCACCGTCACGGTGGAGGATGCCGGCGAAGGAAAGCTGAAACTCACTCCGTCGTATGGCGACAACGCCCCGGTATTCAAGAACACGCGCAAGATTCCTCTGACTGTCATCAAGAAGTCGACTGACGGCAGTCTGCTTCCCGGTGCGGAATTTACGCTCTACAAGGATGACGGCAACGGTGTCTACGACGATAATGATCAGCCCGCTACCGTGTATTCCGACGCCAATCTCACCGCAGCCATTCCGGGCGCCGTCGTTACGACCGATGGCAACGGAGAGGCCCACTACTACGGCCTTATGCCGGGTACCGACTACTGGCTCAAAGAGACCAAGGCCCCGGCTGGCTACAACCTTGATACTGCGGCTCATCTGATTTCCGTTGCACATGATGGAACGGTGAGTACCAAAGACAGCGGCGGAACAACCGCTGCGCTGCCCCTCAAAGACGGGGTGGCCGCCATTACTATCGCTGACGAATCCATTCCCAACTTGCCCCATACGGCAGGCTCGGGTGCGACAGCCATACTGCTCTTCCTCGGAAGCCTTCTGGCCATCGGAGGCGGCGGTGCGGTCATGCTTCGTCGGCGGTCAGGCTCAGGACTGCACAGCCGGGTCTGAGCAATCAATGTAATCTTCCCATCCCCGATGAGAAAAGGAGAAAAGGATATGGGAACCGTTCTCAAGCAGAAGATGAGCATGCTGGTAGGCTTGCTCGCAGCGATCGCCATGGCGTTCGTGCTCACTCCGGTCGCGGCGCACGCTACCCCGACGAGCCCGACCGATGTGGCCGATAGCACGGTAACGATCAACAATCTGATTGACGGTGACACGGTGGAGGCCTTCCTCATCGCCGATGCCGATATCGATGCGTCGAACAACCTTACCTACACGATGGCCGCCAATCTGCCGTCTGCCTATGACTCGATCGATAAGATCAAGGTTGTTGCTTCCGATGGCAATTCATTCCATCAGGGTAGCGACATGCAGAATGCCGCCAGCGCCATCGCGAAGGCGTTCGCTGACGCCGGTACGACTGCGGCGGCCAGCGCCACCGCTTCCGGCACCTCGGCCACGCTTACGCTTGGTAGCGGCTACTACCTTGTGCGCGTGACGAGCACGAGCGGCCAGACCCGCGTCTACCAGAACATGGTCGTCGACGCGAGCCCGGTGGCCAATGCCTCCGGAACCTATGATGCTCACCCGGCCCAGACCATCGACGTCAAGAAGACCGATGTGACCATCAAGAAGGGTGTCGGCTCCGAATACAAGGAGTCCACCGACAAGTACAGCGTGGGCGATATGGTCCCGTTCAAGGTGGAAACCGTCGTTCCGAACTACCCGGCCGACTCCAAGGATGCCACCTTCGAAATCAACGATCAGCCGACCGCCGGTCTTGAAATCGACACCACGTCCATCAAGATCAATGGTGTGGCTGCCGTTTCCGGTACTGACTACACCATCACTGCGGCTACCAACGGCTACACCATCAAGTTCGCCAAGGCTTACGTGCTGGCTCACCCGGGTGAGGCTATCACGGTCACCTACAACGCCAAGCTCACCTCGGCTGCCTTCTCTCACGATGCCAATGACGTGACCGGCAACACCGCCACCGTCACCTTCAACCCGAACCCGTACACCTCCACGACCGTCACTCCGGACAGCAAGACCAAGGTCAAGACCTACGGTTTCGTGTTCAAGAAGACCGATCCTGATGGCAACGCCCTGAAGGGTGCCGTTTTCGAGCTGAAGGTCACCAACAAGGATGGTTCCACCACTACGCTGACCTCCACCTCCGACGAGAACGGCTATGTGTACTTCGAGGATCTCGGCGAAGGCACCTACACCGTTACCGAGACCGTGGTGCCGGCAGGCTTCAGCAAGGTCGCCGACCAGACGTTCACGCTGAACGAGGCGTCCTGCACCCAGGACAACCCGGCCACCGCCGTTGTCGAAAACAACTACCTGGTTTCGTCGGTGAACGTCGTCGATCCGAAGCAGCCGGCTCTCCCGATCACCGGTGCGGCGGGCACCTTTGCCCTGACCGCCGGCGGTGTGGCCCTGCTGGCAGTGGGTATCGTCTTCTTCCTGCGCTCTCGCAAGCAAGAGCTCTAAGAAGCACTCAGGCGGGCTGAAGACCTTGTCGTCTGCACAACATGCAAGGCACGCCATGAAAGCAGGGGGACCTTCGGGTTCCCCTGCTTTTGCCGTGTCCGGTACCAAAAAACGCTTGAGACGAAGGCGCCGTCTGCGACTTGCCGCCGCCAGCCTGATTCTGCTAGCGGGGCTTGCGCTGATAAGCTACCCATTCGTCAGTGACTGGCTTAATCAGCGTGCGCAGGATGCTGTGAGCAATACTCAGCAGCAGACGGTCGCTGCCTTGAAACCCGCGGATCTCTCCGCGGAAAAGGCGAAGGCGGAAGCATACAACGCCCATTTGCGCGACGGTAGTTCGCGAGTGGTCGACCCTTTCGACCAAGATGATGCTTCCCCTGGCAACGACGAGTACGAGAGTGTGCTCAACGTCGCCGGTGATGGAGTCATGGCAGAGCTGATCATTCCTTCCATCAGCGTTGACCTGCCCATCTACCACTACACCACAGAAGAGCCGCTTTCGCATGGAGTGGGGCACGTGGTGAACACTTCGGTACCCATCGGAGGTGACTCCACCCATAGTGTCTTGGCCGGACATACGGGACTTCCCACGGCGCGACTGTTCGATCGGCTTGACGAACTCAAGAAGGGTGATTGGTTCATCATCCGCGTTTTGGGGGAGGATCATGCCTATAAGGTCTATTCCACCGAAGTCGTACTGCCGAGTGAGGTGGATAGCCTCACTACGGAGGAGGGCCGCGATCTGGTGACGCTCGTGACCTGTACGCCCTACGGTGTGAACACCCATCGTCTGCTCGTCCATGCCGAACGCACCACGGTGCCCGCAGGATGGAATGCCTCCGAAAGACCATCCGTACGTTCCGTGACGCCGCCTGCCGAGTTGCCGCGTCATCTTTGGGTCTATGCGATTGCCGGGGCGTTGGCCGCCGTCGGTATTCTCGTGGTTGCGTGCCTGGTCGGCTGGATTCGCAAGCGCCGGAAGCGTACCCGAACCCGGGCGCGACGGTCGAAAGGCTAGATGCACGCGCCTCAACGGCAGCCATTCTTGTAAAACGTGGCGGTTTGCCACCTAAAAACCGTGTAAAACGTTACGGAAAGCCACCCGAAAGCCATGTAAAACGTTACGGAAAACGTGGCAGTTGATATACTGATTGACACGGATTCCGTTACGGTAGTCGAGTTTTGCGAGGTGGAGTGATGCTGAAACGCAAGGCGTGGGAACGTCTGGAGCACTGGAAGCGGACCGATGCGCGGAAAGCGTTGATGATTACCGGTGCCAGGCAGATCGGTAAGACGACGTTGGTTCGTGAGTTCGCTAAACATCACTACAGGCGTTTTGCCGAGTTGAATTTTCTGGAAGATCCCAGAGCCGCATCGGTGTTCGACGGATCTCTGAGTGCGGATGCCGTTATCTCCAACCTCACTGCGTATCTGCAGACCCAATTGGAGCCAGGGCATACATTGATTCTGTTGGATGAAATCCAAGAGTGCCCATCGGCGCGTACCGCCATCAAGTTCCTGGTGGAGGATGGTCGTTTTGACTATGTGGAAACGGGCTCTTTGTTGGGCGTGAAGAATAAGCAAGTGGCTTCTTACCCGGTAGGATTTGAAGAGCAACTACGCATGTATCCATTGGACTTCGAAGAATTCTGCTTGGCCAATGGTGTGCAGGAATCGACCATTGATATGCTTCGAGACCGCTTCAACGGGAACGAACCCGTCAGCAATTCGGTGCATGACACCATGATGCGCCTGTTCCAGGCGTATGTTGTAGTGGGTGGCATGCCTGACGTGGTTCAAAGGTATGTGGATACTCACGATATCGCGCAGGTAATCGCCTTGCAGTCCGACCTGTTGGCCTTGTATCGTCTTGACATCGCCAAATATGCGGATGATAAGGACAGAACGAAGATTCGGTCGATTTTTGATGCCATTCCTTCCCAACTTGATGACAAGAATCGTCGATTCGTGCTTGCGGATCTTTCTAAAAATGCTCGGCAGAATCGTTATGCCAGTAGCTTCCTATGGTTGGCGGATGCTGGTGTGGCCTTGCCCTGTTACAACGTCAAGGAGCCGGTTCCGCCATTGGAAGGCAACGGCAATCACAGCCTGTTCAAACTGTTTCTCAGTGATACCGGTCTGCTATGTACGGCATCCATGGGCGGCATCCAATATGATCTACTGCAGGGAAACCTTGACGTGAATATGGGCGCAATCATGGAGAATGTCGTGGCCCAGGAGCTACGTGCGCATGGTTTCGACCTGTATTATTTCAATACGAATCGTCTTGGCGAGGTCGATTTCATGGTACAGAGTGGCAGAATCGTGTTACCTGTCGAAGTGAAGTCAGGCAATGATTGGACAAAGCACAAAGCGTTGGATAATGTGCTTGCGGTTGATGATTGGGCGTTGAACAAAGCATATGTGCTGTGCAAAGGCAACGTTCGGCAGGATGGTCGGATTACCTACCTTCCGCTGTATATGAGCATGTTCCTCGAACCGGAGCGTCGGCCGGAATCGATGATCTTCGATTTGGATCTCAGCGCCTTACGGCAATAGGCGAATACTTTATTCGAACCAAGCTTCGACTCGTCGGCACTGACCAATGATTCCGTTTGCTATGTGCCGTATCAGCATTCCTCTATTTGACCTTGTCTCTGGGGATGGGTCAAAAGACGATATTTCTTGTAAGCAGTTTTGCGCCGTTACTATAAAAGCGAATGGCAGGGTCTGGCTGAGTGCTTTAAGTGCGGAACGGCAGAATTCCCAATCATCCGCTCCAAACGGGGCAGTGAGCTTTTCCCAATGTTTGAGCTCGATTCTTTCGTAGTTGTATTCACCACCAATACTCATGGCCAGTTTGCGCTGTTTGCGCTGAGTTTGATAAGCGAACATGGATGCTATGTCGTAGAGTGGCGCAAATGTCGGTTTTTCGCCAACCGGCTCAAGCAATGCGTAATTCTTCGCATGGGCGTCGGTTCCCGCAATGAGGAAATTAATGACAAGCGCCATGTAGAACAACTTTATTTCTGTTTCATCGAGGCCGTTGGCCCGCATGCACTGAATGATATCTTGAGCGGAAGGACCTCCCTCGGATTGGTACTTGTTTGCGGTTGGATGCGCCGTCGCTTGGCAAAAATCTTCCTGATGGATTCGAGCGACGACAGAGCGGCCGTTGCGGTCCACGACCCTACGGTCCCAGCGCGCACTCACGAGTGCCGGAGTGCTGCCAAACGTTTTAAACGAAGTTTGCGCAACAGGGATTCCCATTTCATTTAAGGTCTTTAAACAGATGTATTCATTGAACGCCTGCTCATGCAAGGTATGTATGCCCGGCTTGATGATATGTGTCGTCGGTGCGGCTCCCTTTGCCTCATACCAAATTTCATCGATATGATGAAGTGCGATTTTGTCTTGTGCACCGTTCAGGGACCAATGTTCGTCTGAGACCTGCCAAGAAGCTTGATGTGTATCTGTGATGGCTTTGAGACGTTTCTCGATTTCCTCTTCCGAGATCGGGGTGAGTGAATATTCGCTATTCTCAACTGATTCAAGTTGCTCTGGTAGTACAAATTGTGCTCCACCGGCGCAATCCAGACCGATTACGGTGAGCAGAGCGAAAGGATTGTTGCCGTTGACTCCGTGAAGCCGGCCAATTGTCCTGCGCATTTCTGGATTATCGGGTAGAACGCCGTCTATATAGGCTTCGACCGGATTGCCGGTCCATGGTTCCGATCTTCTTGGCAGGGATAGAGAAAGCTGCCCCGGTGCATGTTTGTCGTAAATGAAGGAATGTTTCCCGGCAGCGTTTTCCTGTAAAACGCCGATTCTTTGTCCTTCAAGTAGCACGATAAGTGTTTTGTCGGTCATTGTCGCGTTTCTCCGTCATCCAAGTCGTTGTGGGTGCTTCTCTCAAGATCTTTGGCTTGCTGGGTGACCTGTTTTGATCTGTCTAGCATGACACTGTAGGTGTCGAAGAAGTCGCGGTCATAAAATGCGAGGACGTTCTGCATCGTTTTGCTAAGTTCTTCAGTGAAATGTGGCTGTAAGGAACTGTTGAATTTCGCCAGGGCTTCCTTCAATTGGGTCATGGGAAGTGTCTCGACGGAGCTCGAAAGGCCTTTTGCAACCTGCGCGTAGGTTTGGCCTGATGGACTGGTTTCGGTTGGTGCAGGTTGTTTGACGTCCTGTCTTGGGCCGTCTTGTGGGGTGTCGGTGACGACATAGTTTACGGATATGCTCATTTTGAGGGCGGCCATGATTTTCAGGATTCTGGTGAAGCTGGGGTTGGCGATATGCCCGTGTTCCAGCTGGTTGATCCAAGGACGGGGGATTCCTGTGGCTGTTGCGAGCTCGGTCTGCGTCATGTTGTTGGTGATTCGCGCATCCTGCAGTGACGTGGAGAGCTGTGTGAGAGAGCTGATCTCCGTTTGAAAATCGGTCATCTTCCGTCCTGTTCGATTTTCCGTACATCCATATTGTTGTTTGAATAATCAAACATTATCATATATTTGATGTTTGGATAATCGAACATATCGTTTTTTGTTTGATTATCCAAACATTCGATAGTTCGTTGCTTGTTGTTTGCGAGAGCCGGACTGATTCGTCGATGGATGACGTGTTCAAACGTGTTCCGGTTATGGTCGGATCAGGGCTGCACTCGGCACTGAGATGTCGGATACAGTGTCGATGAAGATCGAGAGGCGGGTGCTGCCGAAATTATGCCCGCGTCTTATTCCCGCGGATCGCTCTGATTTGAGGAAGGCTAGTGGCAACGTGGGTTATCTGAATTGCTGTTACCAATACCGTACATACGCAAGAAACGATATTCCAGCCGGTAATCTGCCAAGATATTGCCGATGCCTGAAAGACGAGCAGCGCGAGAGTGGGTGCCAGATAGCGCCATCCAACTGTAATCCGGATATATCGTCCGGCATCAACGACTCGCATCATGAACACCAGCATCTGCCCTAAGGCAGAGGCGATGCACGCTCCCGTTGTTCCTAATACGGGAATGAGGAGAGGAGTTAGGACTACGCACGCAATTGCCCCGAACATCGTGGTTTTCATGACAAAGGAGGTGTGCATTGTGGTCGAATAGACCGTTCCATAGAACGACGCGAACACACTGAAGAGATTGGAAATCAGTAGGATGCTGATCATCGGCCATGCAACATAGGTTTCTCCCTGCAGCATGATGGATGCTATGAAAGGCGCGAAAAGCGATAGCAACGCGCACATCACGGTAAGTGCGGCTTGCAGGGCACAGAATACTGAAGAGAAGAATTTTCCAAGTCCTTTGCTGCCGGATTCTTGATATGCGGATAATTGCCATGCTTGCTGAAACACCATGTAGGCAGTGTTGAGAAGACCAGGAATTTTAGAAGCGGCAGCGAACATGCCCGATGCTGCAATGCCCAGCATTCCGGTAATGAACAGTCGATTGATGCCCGAGCTCAACCACCAAAAGAGATTGTTGGGAATCAACGGGAGCGCATAGATGAGCATAGGGCGAATGATCTTCCATGAATCGTTCACGGCGAGTTTCGTCATATGCCTGGCTCCGCTCAGGAAGGCCTTCGTCAGCCTTCCAAAACTCATGTAGAGCATGATTGCAAGCATTGGGCCGACTGATACCGAAATAAAGTATCCGGTAATGCCCATTCCCAGTTGCCCGATGGAAAGACAAGCAAGAACAAGCGTGGTGACAGAGGAAACCCCGGCACATATTGGAATGAGTTTCACCTCACCCATGCCTCGGGCGACTTCGCCGCAAAGATTCATAATCGCGCTGGTCGCATAGGCAAGGATGAACCATGCTTTGTAATTACCGAGGCCGCCAAAAGCATCCAAGTCAAGAATCGGAGAGAAAAGCGTTACCAGCACTACGGAGAGAAGCGTTATCGAAATCGATATCGCAACATATTCATCCTTTTTATCTTGGTCACCCACAATAAAACGAACCGCTGCCTCCGCGATGGAGAATGTCGCAAGAGGCATTGCAAGGTTGATGACCGTGAGGGACATGTCGGTAAGACCGTATTCCCCGGCACTCATGTAGTAGGTGTATAGGGGAACCAGGAAAAAAGTAATCAGTTTTGTCGCCACGGCATTGATCGCGAATAAAACGGTATTGAGAACCAGCCGTCTGTACTTGCCCATCCTAAAGCCTTGCCATTTCAGATAAAACGTCAATTAAGCCAATAACATTCGTCGACGTATTGCGTCAGAACACTCGAAGGCATGCATGCTTCGCTTCTTGGTCATGCGTCACGATCAGCCGACATTGCGAGTTACTCGTTCAATGCCTTATTTCCGTCCGGTGAATAACGAAGCGGCCTGACGTGCGTTCCCGGCACCGATCACTCGTTTGATTGATTGCTTCATACGCTTCTTTACCGATTCAGAAAAAGAAAGCATCTGATTCGCCTCAATCAACCTCTGATATGCTTCGTTCTCATTGTCGTCAGACACGAACACCTCCAAAACAACGGGTTTAGAGGAATCTGCGAGGAACGCTTCGCTCAGTTGTTCGAATTCATCCATCGATGAAGCGCTCATATAGGTGAATCCACAGTCGCTAGCCCAACCTGAGGCGGTCTTGAAATGTCCGCCGGCTGCGATGTAACGATCCACATCCTCGTCATGGCCAACGCCTAATTTGAACTCGAATCCGCCATTATTGTTGATCAACAGTATTCTGACATTGGGTTTCACGCCCCTGATCGACAGAGAGTTGATGTCATACAGGAATGCCAAATCGCCGGTGACCATAATGCACAGATCCTCCGTTGCAAAGCTCTGGCCGATAAGCGTGGACATGCCGCCATCGATGCCAAATGCTCCCACATTCGAGAAAAACGTTATGGAATCATCGAACGTAAAAAGTTCCCATACTCGCAGGCTATTGAGGATCGAAAGCTGGATGGTGCTTTGTACAGGAATACGCGATGACATGTATTGCGCGATGGCGGCATTCGAAAACGGCACCTGAACACGAGTCGTAACGTTCGAAAGCAGACCACGCCACTGATCGATATACGCATCGTCGTTACGAGCCTGATCATCCTCGACAGAGCATGCCCTTTCGAAGAAGAAATCTTCGGAACACTGGAACACCTCGGTAAGCTTGTCGTATGTGTCAACGACGTTGCCATCTTCGGCGATACGCCAATGCTCAATGGAGGCGAACTCCGGTTTTGAAATCATTCTGTACAACGGGTAGTCGCCGGTCTGGCCACCAATGGTAATCATGATATCCGGCGCCATTTGGCCGAATGTCTCCATGCTCAGCGAAGACATCAGCATGTTCGTGGCGACACAGTATGGAGAATGGAAGTTCGACAACAGATTCGCGTATACGACCGCTCCCCAGCGCTCACAGAAATCGTTGATGAGCTTGTGTATGCGTGCGTTGAAAGGACGATGCTCGCCAATGACGACCATCACTTTTTTCCCCTTCAGCGGCAGATTCCAGCAGTCTTCCGTTCCGTGCCTTTGCACGCATCGCAGGATCGGCTCCTCGTTTCCTAAGGGAAAGTCAAGCCACGGAACACACAATTGAACCGGTCCAAACCCATTGTGAGTAAGCTCTTGGATGGCCTGATTAGCCATTCGAATGCTGTGATAGACATCGTTGACATCAGAAATATACGGTAGCGTAAATGATTTCTTGACGCTGTCGGCGGGCAATGACCCTTGATCGGGTGCCTGCATGTATTCCTGATAGGTGAAACGAGGATGTTTTTGCATGGAGATGACAAACAGCGGAACGCGTTTGTAGTAGGCTTCGGTGAGCCCCGGAACATAATTTCGCGTTGCTTGGGCGCTGGTGCAGCACAAGGCGACCGGGATGCCGGTCTGAAGATAGATGCCAATGGCAAAGTATGCTGCACTCCGTTCATCGACAACGGAATGACAGGTGAAGAACGGATCGTTCTGCAAGGCCTTGATGAAGGCGATGTTGGTTCCTCCGGGACTGATGACCACGTGGTTGATTCCGTTTGCTTTCAGCAGACGCGTTACGATGCTGATGTTTTCCATGTTATTTGGCATAGCGTTCTCCAATTGTTCCTAAAAGAATCAGTTTTTCAGCGAATAGCCGCCGTCGAGCACAACGGTTTGCCCCACCATAAAATTGCAGGCGCCGCTCAACATGAATACAACGAATTGCGCAATCTCTTCGGGAAGCGCCACCCGCCCGAGCGGGTTCTGATTACAGTAGCCGTTATCGCCCTGCTTCATGGCAAAGCCTTGCATTGCGGTTTTCACCACGCCTGGCGCAACGCCATTCACAAGCACGCCATAAGGGGCCATCTGAAGACCGAGTCCTACCGTCAGGCCGCGTATGTCCCATTTGGACATGCGATAAGGGTAGGTGGCGCCGACGAATCCTCCCTGTGAAGAGATATTGACGAGATGACGGTAGGAATGTGAAGGGTGTTCCATCCAATGTTTGCAAAAAGCCTGAGAGGCGAAGAACGTACCGCGGCTGTTGGTCTCGTATATCCGATTCCATTCATCGACACTTACGTTCGGAAAGAACTCATGCGGTTGCATGCCGGCATTATTGATGACTGCGTCAACATGTCCATCGAGCAGATCGACGCACTGCGCGACTTTGGCGTCGGCTTGTGAGGAGTCGGCTATGTCCCATACGAGATAGCGCATCCGTTTTTCATCCAACTTCGCTGCGGCCGTCTTGAGTTTCTTCTCGTTCCGGCCTGTGATGAGAACTGTCGCACCTGATTCGACGCACTGCTTCGCAATGGCGAATCCGATGCCTGATCCTCCTCCGGTGATGACAATGCGTTTTCCCGATAAGGCATCATGATTTTGGATTTGATTGAGCGCGATGGTGTTGACTCCGCCTGCTTTAAGCGTTTGGATAAACGCAGAGCAGGCGCGTGACAATCGTAGGGCGGCTTTACCGACTTGTTTGATCATGCGATTCCCAATCTAACGCCCTGAGTCGGCGGCTAATACGGAGTGATCCAGCCAGGTTTTGAGGTCGGTGGAGAACGCGTCAAGATTCTGTTTCGCCTTGTCGAGAGCGAAACGTTGTGCCTCGCGCAATTCCGAGGGGTTGTCGAGATATTGCAGCGTCACCTTGATGGCTTCTTCTGTGGACAGCTTTCTGCCATTGATTGAGAAAGGATATCCGATTGACTCATACAGCCCCTCGAATTTTGGACTGTACGAGAAGGGCAGGGTCGCCACTCCGGAAGAGAATGCACCGACTGTGGCATGCATTCTTGCGCCGGAAAAAACGTCCATGTTGGAGATATAGCCTTTTGCCTGCATCGGTGATTTGAAGTCCGGTGCTAGGATGCAATGCTCATACTGTTCTGACAGTTCTTTGCATATGGGAGAGTCGCACTCCGGATACAGGCTACCCACCACGTGCGGGATGAGGTGAACGGTATAGCCCCGCTTGGTGATTTCGGGAATGATCTGTTTGATGTACTCACGGTAGTTAACCGTCAAGCCGAATTGGTTGGACTCCGTATATCCGCCAGTCCAAAGCAATCCCGATACATTTAGACCGAAGCGCGGGCCATGGTCCTTAAGCTGCACTTGATCTTTTGGCAAGGCAAAAGCCACATCCGTCGTGGTAATTACGTCCGTGCCGGTCATGTCTTTGACCAATCTTGCGGATTTCTTATCGCGCGCATAAACTCTATCCGCCGATACTATGAGCCATCGGGCGATCCTTTTGACCAGCCCACTGTTGAATGGGCCGTATGTTTGTGGACCCAAGACAAGGCATCCTGCTTTTCTGATGGCCACGACCTTGAAGAATGAGGTTAGAGCGAATCTCTTGAGCCCGTAGATGTCCGAGAAGCTGTCTCCTTCCGTGAAATCAATGACCACATCACTGTGCGCGATCTTTTGTCTTGCTAGTTTCATTGAGGCTAGATTTTTGAATGAGTATCTGATTACTTCTTCAGTTACCCAGCTTTTTTTGACGGCAACATAGTCAGCACAATCAACATTCGATAGAACAGCGAGTTTGAGTTGTGTTCCGCTACCCTCAAACATCTCCAGTAGCAGTTCACGGAAAGCATATGCCAGAGCGCTGCATCCAAGATTAGGGGAACTGAAGCTCAAACCGCATAGAACGATACGGATAACGTTTTTATTCATTCGGTAACTCCTTTTTGCGTTCCTTCATGTGTGTTTTGTAATTGAGTAATGCAAATTCTATAAATAGCAACCAATAATAAGTTACAGATTGAACGTCGTAAAAATATCCGCATATGATATAAGAAAGTATAACTATGAAGACGATTTTAGAGTCAGCCCATCTCTTAACTGCTATGTAGAAAAGGAAAAAATAAAGTGATGTGATACCTAAAAGTCCCATTCCAAGAAAAGTGTTCGCTATATCGCTTTCTAGGAACCAAGAATCTAGCCAAAAATATTGACGAGTCAATTTCGTGTACGGTAAGCCTGAACAATCAATTCCATGTCCGAAGAATAATTGCCCACTGTTCATCTGGTGAATTAAATCCGGGAGATTGGAATAGTAATTAAAATGGGCGGCCGCACTGGAATCCAACTGGGATCCCTCGTTGAATATCATGTTTAATCTATCTATAGATGTTCCTATGACCTTATCAAGCATGCTTTGAATTTTTGGGACAAAAACAAGTAACGATATACCCATGCCAATAATAGTGAAAGAGATAAGAAAATTTCGAAGTTTGATTTTTTCTTTGATTTTCTCTGACGTGATGTATTGGAAAAAGAAAAACAGCATAACTACAACGACGCCAATGATTGTTGTGCTGCTTTGTGTTAAAAAACCTGAGATTAGTGCAAGGATTTTCCATTGAACGCTTTCAAACGCGAAAACTAGGATGATCGCTGCCGCAATTCCTCCGGCGTTCCAACAGAGCCCGGTTGATACTAACCCAGATGCTTTATATTGTGATGCGTTTTCGACCATATGGAGGGTCTGGTTGAAAACAAGATCATTAAGATCGGTTTTCAGGATGCCCCAGAATATGGTTTGTAGAAATATCCAGATTATATTTATTTTTCCGGCAATCAGAACACCAGATATGACTCTTTCAGAATCTTTGCTGTCTAGAAGAAGAGATGCCGAAACTATGAAGACAAGTAGTATGCTGAGTAAACCTTTAAAATTATTTTCGCCATATGCTTCGGGAAGCGTTGAATATGTGAAAAAGAAAGTAATGCACGCGGAAAAGAGAAGAGGCATCAAGGGTGTGCGCCTCATTCTAAACCTGCCGGTTATGATCAGCAGGGGCACGGCAAGCGCCATGAGCCATACGTATATGCTGTAATGCCCAATTCTGAGAACCGGGATGCAAGAAAAAATCCCAATGAAGAACAGGAGATGGCTGAATAGATTGGTCGAGGAAAATCTGAATTGATTGGTGCTCATTGTTTTACCATTATTAGATAAAGAGAAGCTCACCGATAATTTGAATAGGGCCTTGCTTTAAATATCGTTTTCTTATGATAAGAGAAACTCGACGTATCTTTGATTTCTTATACAGATTTGCAAACTCAGATAACGTATTTCGATCATCTGACGGTATGTCATGGTACGTATCAAGGAAAACCCCCGCTTGTTTAACGGCCATCCGTAATGTTTTTTTGACGTGGTTGCTTCCGGAGAGTCTTTTTAAGATGAATGACGGGCTATTGACTTTTGTCGCTCCAACAACATTGCCACCATGTTGGCGATATTTAATTGTAGATTTGTTGAGAAAGACAATATGACCGAATACGGATGCCACCAGAGAAAACCACCAATCATGCATGGCGATTTTCTCGATGTCGTTGAGCTCGAGTGCTTTCTGTAGGAGCTTTCTGCTGAGCATTGTCGTACAGCCCGTGACGTTGTTCTGCACAACAATCCTGTTGACTTCGGTGCAAGACGGATCTAAAGCTCGGTACTTGATAAAGGAATCGCCTAAGACATTGAGATCTTTGTCCACCACTTCGAGGTCCGTGTGAACTAGGATTCGCCGATCTTGGAACCTCTGTTCGGCGGATTTCATCGCACGGAGCGTATCTTCGACTTTCGACTGTGTCCAGACATCGTCTTGATCGCAGAACATAACGTATTCGGAATCGGTTTTATCTAACACGTATTGGGACAGTGTCCAGAAGTTATGTTTGGAACTGTGCTTGGCGCTGGGAGCGTTCACAATCGTTATCTGTTGGGGATAGCGATTGGCATATTCCTGTTCGATGGCGAAGGTGCTGTCAGTGGAATCGTCGTCTCTGATAAATAGATGCCAATCATTGCAGCTCTGGGAGAGGATTGAGTCGATTTGCGCTCGTATGAATTGCTCGCCGTTGTAACTCGCCAGAAGGATTGCCACTTGTTGACTCATTGATGTTGCTCCATGGAATTACTCGTAAACACCTGTTCGTATTCGTCTGCGATGTGTTGCCAGCTGTAGGCGTTCCGGATGCGTTGCGTGGAGAGTCTGCCCAGCTCGGTGATCTCCGCAGCGCTCATGCGGTCGGCGCGGTCGATCAGCCCGGCCAGATCGCCCGGCTGCTTGCTCCAATAGAGAGCGGAATCCTCGGCAACCTCGCGGTTGAAGCCGACGTTCAACAGCAGGTTCAGGTCCGTGGAGCCGAGCGCCTCGAGCAGACTCGGGTTGGTGCCGCCGACCTCATGGCCGTGGAAGTATGCGTACGCGTTCTCACGGATCTTCATGAGGAGTTCCTGGTCGTATACGGTGCCCACGAACTTGATGCGCGGATCCCGGTCGAAACGGGTCTTCTCCTTGAGCTCCTCCAGGAACCTGTCGCTCACATTGGTGATGAGCGCGAAGTCGCGCTCGGACCCGCTTTGCATGAACTCGCGGATCATGGTCTCGTAGTTGTTTTCCGGCACGAAACGTCCGACCACCAGGTAGTAGCCCTTCGGGCTGAGGCCTTTCTCCGTATACCAGCCAAGCAGTTTCGGGTCATCGTCCGCCAGTGAGCTCTTGCGGGTCTCGGCGCCGTACGCGATGAACGTGGTTTTCGGATCGTACTTGCCGTACTCGTCGTGGATGTACTTCTCGATGTTCTTGCTGTCACAGATCAGCAGGTCGCAGTGCTTGGCCATGAGCTGTTCGGAGATCTTCCAATACCTGCGTACCGGTGCGCTCCACTTGGCGCGCATCCACTCGTGGCCGTCCGGGTTGATGTACAGCTTGCCACCGAGCTTGCGGATCACGCGATGGAAGTGGGCTGCGAACGGTCCGATGCGGCATGCGAGAACATAAACAATCGGATGCGGGATGCGATTCGCGCGGATGTAGTTGACGCAATGCTGCAGTGCGGCCACGTCATAATAGATGGCTTGCGCCGGGCCAATATCAGGTACCTTCACGTTGAAGCAGTCGGCGTTGTGGTATTCGAAGGTCTTGGAGTCCTTGGCCTTGCAGGCCACGTGATACTTCAGCAGGGGGACGCTTTGATGGTATTCGGTCAGCCGATCCACAAAGGTCTCGTATCCTCCATAGTTACCCGGGATGCCCTTTGATCCCACAACGAACACATGTTGAACGCCGTCTGATGTCTCTACATAGCGGCCGTTATCGGC
>NZ_AZYA01000019.1:0-65678 GCF_000513015.1 Bifidobacterium sp. MSTE12
CAATCGGGGCGCAGTTCAATTGCGGACCCCTTCATCATGAGTGCCGGTGAGCTGGCCGTCGTGGGAAACGCATCCGAGGAAGGATGCCCTTAGAATGCCAGCATTCCCAGATGTTCCAGCAGCACCTTCACGCCAATCAGAATCAGCACTACGCCGCCTGCGATCTGCGCCGGCTTCTGCCAACGCAATCCGAATGCGCGGCCGATATACAGTCCCGCGGCGGAGAACAGGCCGGTGGTCACGCCAATGATGATTACGGAAATCCAAATGTTGAGCGTCATGAAGGCGAAGCTCACGCCGACTGCAAACGCGTCGATGCTGCATGCCACGGCGAGCGGCAGCATGTGGCGCCAATCGAATTCCGCAGTCTCCTTGGCGTTCTCTTCATCCTCGCCGAACGCTTCGCGCACCATGTTGCCGCCAATCAGGGCGAGCAGTCCGAAAATGATCCAATGGTCCACGGCGGTGACGTATTTACTGAAGGTGGAGGCCGCAAAATAGCCGAGTAGAGGGAAAAGCGCTTGGAATCCGCCGAACCACAGCGCGGTTTTGCATGCGTCGATGCCGCGCAGCTTCTTGACGGTCAGGCCTTTGCCGATGGAGACGGCAAAAGCGTCCATGGATACGGAAACGGCGATAAGTAGGGTTTGAATCAACATAGCTGGTAGATAGGTTCATCCCGCCGGTCTCCCCACGGGATGGGCCTCGACGGTTCGTTATTTCCGCCTACGCCTAGGGGTACCGACATAGAACTGCCGCACGCGGGCCAATGGCTTCCAGCGGGCTTTGAATTCAGCGAATACTGTTCGCATGCCGTGAATTACAAGACCCCACTATAGCGCATCTCGCGAAAATATGGCCATGTGGCGGGGCGAATCCTCCAGTCGCTGGATGATTCGGGTCGTTGCATGGGTTCTGAGCGGGGTGATTCCTCCAGTACATGGATGAATCATCCCGTTCGGAGAGGCCTGAGCGGGGTGATTCATCCACCGGCTGGAGGTTTTGGGTCACTGGGCGGGCTTTGAGTGGGATAATTCCTCCAGTGACTGGATGAATCTAGTTGCTGAGTGGGCCTTGAACGGGTGGATTGTTCCAGTGGCTGGCTGATTTGGGCCGCTGAAAGGGCCTTGAGCGGGGTGATTCCTCCAGCGTATGGGCGAATTATCCCGCTTAGGGAGGTCTAGGCGAGATAATCTCTCCAGTCACTGGATGAATCTGGACGCCGGGCGGGGTTTGAGCGGCTAAATTCCTCCAATCACTGGAGGTTTTGGGCCGCAGGTCTGGCCCTGAGCGGGGTGATTCCTCCAGTGTATGGAGGTTTTGGGCCGCTATGGGAACAGAAAAGGCTCGCCGATTGATATCGGCGAGCCTTACTCATTGTGGAAAAGAATCACTTCTCGGATTCTTCGAGGCGCTTGCGGGCGGCCACGATCTCTTCCTCGGCCTTGGCGACACCGGTCCAGTAATCGCCCGGCAGGACCTCCTTGCCCGGCTCCAGAGCCTTGTACTGCTCGAAGAAGTGCTTGATTTCAGCCTTGTGGTACTCGGAAACGTCATCGACGTCCTTGATGTCATCGAAACGCACATCGGCCGGCACGCACAGCACCTTGTCATCTCCACCGGCTTCGTCGACCATGTGGTACAGACCGACGGCGCGGCACTCGACCACGCAGCCCGGGAACACGGAATTCGGAATCATGACCAGGGCGTCGAGCGGATCGCCGTCCTCGCCCAGAG
Source organism: Bifidobacterium sp. MSTE12 (assembly GCF_000513015.1). Classification (NCBI taxonomy): domain Bacteria; kingdom Bacillati; phylum Actinomycetota; class Actinomycetes; order Bifidobacteriales; family Bifidobacteriaceae; genus Bifidobacterium; species Bifidobacterium sp. MSTE12. Next base: position 1,738 of record NZ_AZYA01000019.1, read on the forward strand.
TGCCCTCGATGTAGCCGTAATCATCCGGATAACCCATAGAGGTGAACAGGGTGCGGTCCAGGAACACGCGACCGGTCTCGTGGTCCACTTCGTACTTGTTCTTGGAGCCGCGCGGGATCTCCACCACGACGTTGAAGGTTTCTGCCATTTCGTTTCTCCTTGAGATGGGGCAGGTTGTATTTCCGATACCCACAATACCTCTTTCCGCCGAAGTACGGCAGGCACGTCATGGGTAAAGATTTCTGTGACAGCGGGATGACATGGAGGGGGAATCCCTGCATAATAGCTACGCGTATGAACGACAGTGACGGAAATGAGGTTGAAATGCGGCGTCAAAATCATATCTTGAGACCGTGTATGGGTAAATGGGCGAGCACAGTTCTAACGGCATTGCTCGTCATTGGCTCACTGCAGATTGTCCCTGACGCTCCGGCGCGTGATGCGATGGGAGCGGATACGGTTACTCATTACATTGAGTGCCCGTCGTGGCTGCCGAAGTGGATGTGTTTATGAGTGGGATAGTGACAGTTGCCGTCCATAGGTGGTTTGCGGACCGGATAGTCATTGACCCGCCGTGCGCTTGCAGAATTTCCTGATAACGCAGTAGCCCGATAGTGGTAGGTTCCTCAGATTCGGAACGGGAGTTGATCGGAGCGTCGCATACGGAAATGACGATATCCTTTCCGGGGTTGCCGAGTGTAACGAAATAGCCTTGTTCTGGATCGGCATGTTTGATGATGTTGGAGAACAGTTCGTTGAGAATATCGAATAGCAGCTCGCCGTTTTCTTCGGACAGGCATTGCAGGTCAGTGATGGAGTTGATGATTTCACCTTGGAATGACAGTTGGCCCAATCGATGTCGTGCCTCGGAGATAATTGAGTCCAACTGCCTGAGCTGATGTGTATTGTTCGTAAGTGGCACGGTCTCCGCTGAATCGTCCGCGGCGAGATAGGAGATGACCTTACGCGTCTGTGACAGGGATTTTTGCAAAACAGTTCGGATTTCTTGCATGTCGGTCTTGGAGGGCTGCGTGTGCACGTTCGTCGATGAGCCGAATCGCGTAGGTGAGGTTGTTACATGTTCGGTCATGCAGCTCAATGGCCGCTTTTTGGCGATGCTTGAGTTGCATGAGCTGCCTGAGCCTATCTGCGTTTATCTGTGATCGGTGCAGAATGGAACCGGCGAAACAGCAAAGCATCAACGTCATGAGAAGGAGCAGCGCATCCGACCGATTGATTGGCATATGCCTTGCATAGGTGACGGAAATATGCAAGGCGAAGTATAGAAGGACTGCGCTGATGCCGTATGACAATCGGTTGAAGCCTAGTAGTGTGATTGCCAACATGCATCCGAAGATAAGGGCGGCGGATACGTGGAAAGGAGTGACAAGGCCGATCCAGGAGGTGAGGATGACGAGCCAGCTTCCCGGGATTTTCCATGTTGCCGCCAGCAGAAATACGACCACTTCACCGATACAGAGCATCGTATTCCAGTGTGCATAGGCTGGCATGATTTCCAGTCGTGTCTCGTCGATCAAGAAGATAAACAGGCACAGGAGGTAGAGGATGCTCGTCGCCATGGAGAAGCTGTTGCGGCGAATATGTTGTACCGACTCGCGAATGCGAGTTATAACAAATCGTATTTGTCGCATAATGTCAGTGCCTCGTTGCGGTTGTTGACCTTTAGTTTTCTGAGAATCCGGTGAACGTGGGTGAAGACCGTGTTATGGCTGATTCCAAGATCTTCGGCAATGCCCATGGTTGTTTGACCGCGTTTGTATCGATTCAGGATATCCCGCTCTTGATTGCTGAGTGCGGGGATGGATGCTGATTCACGGCTAAGGAGACGATGAGCTGTTACGGAATCGAGGAAACGATTATCGATAGGTTTTCCCTGAGACACCTGATCTAAGGCCGGGAGCAGTTGCTGCGTGAGACTTTCCTTCGCCAACAGTCCCTGAGCGCCAGCCGAAATCACATCGTTCTCATAGCGTTCCGTGGAGTAGGCCGTAATGCAGAGAAGTCCTATACTGCCGGTTTTCTGACGGATTCTGCGGCATACGATATCTCCGTTGATATCGCCCAAGGCCATGTCGACAATGAGTGTGGTGGGAGTTTTTGGGCCAAATAAACAACGGTGAAGCGTCTCGGCTCCGGAAAGGGAGACCCAGGCGATGGTGTAGTTACTCGTGGCACCGCTTATCCACTGGGACAGCAATCTCGCGGACCAAACATCGTTATCGACCAGTGCGATGTCAGTGCAGCTTTCTCCTATCACAGTGAGTAATGATAATGCGGTTGACAGCCTTTTGCCTGGAGAAGGGGAGTGGGTAGGGGTATTCCTTTTTTGTGTAAAGAAATGCGTTACATCTCCTTCGTGAAATGGAGAATATCGGCTAGCCTGATGGTCGCATCGTTGGTTAAGCACCGTTTGCGGTCATGAGAACATGAAGTTATCCATGTGGATATCGAAATAAAGGGAACATGGCTTAGTTAAGGGGCGATGCTGTTGCAAAGAGAATCTGGAGGGTGGCGAAATGCCAAAGTATATTGCAGCGTTTCTGACTATGGTCTTATTGCTTGGCGGAACAGCGCAAGTTGCAAGCGCCGAGTCTGATATAAGCCAAGGGCAAGTTCAAGAAATTCTAAAAGAATATAATGATTCATTACAATCTGCGTATTTTGCCTCTAACTCTCGGTCCAGTCAAAATGTGCCAGTTACTGAGAGCACACGTCAGGCTGAAGGCCTGCGAACTGAAAATGTAAATATATCTTCAGAAGAAATAAGTGCGCGCCATATTGACGATGGGTATGAAATACAAGCAGATGTCAAGTCGATTCAACCGTAAAGCCTGAGGAAGGGACCATAATCTATACTGCCGGACAGCAGCGTGAAATTATGACGACTTCATGGACGGACAGGCATGTGCTGAAAGTAGTTCCATCGGAAGGGGGATGGGACATTGTGTCTGACAAGACAATTGATGTAGCTGACGAGGGGAATGAGTCTCAGACTTCTGCAGAAGATACGCTTTCCGATGATGCACAGCCATCATCTACCGATGAGAAAGGCGCTTGGTCAAGCAGAGCCTTGGACATGGCTAAAAGAAATTTCGGTGATAATTCAGCCGGGGTAAACTATATAACCTTGTCGAGATACGCTGATACGTGGACGAATAAACAGCATGAAAAACAAATGAATCCCAAATATCCTGTTTTTAAAAACGGGAATTGTGCCAATTTTGCTTCGCAGGCGCTTCATGAGGCAGGCCTTTCGGTGACTCATCTGTGGAATTATTCGACGGTTAGTCCTGAACTTTTGACAACAAAATCGTGGATGAATGCAAACAGTAATTATTACTATATGAAAAAATACTCTCATTCTTACACAAGTCTCGATAATGTTTGGAAGGCTTGGCAAGGTAGCTTATTGTATGTTGACTGGGATTCAAAGGATCAGAAGAATGAGATTAATCATGCGATGGTTGTAATTGGTGTAGTAGTAAAGAACGGGAAAGCAAATCCTGTTATTTGTCAGAAAACGCCAAATAGAAATAGTATAACTTTGACTGAATCCTTGGAAAATGCTCATAAGCAGAAGAGGTATAACATGATTTGGTATGGGCTGCAGTACAAATATGAGTAAGAGACATATCAATATGACTAAGAAACGTATCGTGGCCATTGTGTTGGCGGTGTATTTCTGCCTTCTCGGGGCATCGTATTTCGGGTTACACCGGGCGCAGGATGACTGGCAGATAGCGTATTTGAGGTGGGATCAGGCTACGTTGATTTCCGGTGAAATTGGCGATATCAAAGCATTGAAGGCATCCTTGAAGGAAGCGGGGGCCAGGCCTGAGGCATCGGGATATTCCAGTCCGCCGGATACGAACAGTCTGCTGATTTGGGACGTGTGGATAACATGGTGGAATACACGTAAGAGCTACTACGCCGTCAACGACGAAACCGAGCAGCATCTTGACTATACGGATGCGGTGCTCAACGATCAGTGCCATTTGGAGCAAAACAAGTCGGAGTGACGACAGCAAAGCAACAGGAAATGAAGCGGGTGGCCGAATCGGAATCAACGATTCGGCCACCCGCTTCATTGTGGCGGTTGCGTTCGGGAGGCCGGGCCTCGGAGCGCAACCGCCATGCGTCTTGCGTTAGCGCATCAGCGACATCAGCGGACGATGTGGAGCACGTGCGCCACATCCGCCCATGGGGCGAGCGAGACGAAGTTGTCCCAGCCCCACGCGAAATCACGTCCGGTGAGTTCGTCGCGCACATGGGCGCCCCACTTCGGGTCGATGCCGAAGTCGGGCATCTCCAGGTGAATCACCGACTGGTGCGCGTTGTGCCCGTCGAGGTTCACCACCACGATCAGCGTCTCGGGCTTGCCGGTGCTCGTCAGCTCGGCGGGGGTGTGGCGGGCGAACGCGAGGATGTTCGGGTCCGACGACGGCAGGACGCTCACATTGTGGTAGCTGAAGGCCTCCACGTGTTCGCGGCGAATCCTGTTCAGGCTGGTCAGCAGCTCGGTGATGCCGTACTTATCGGCATCGGCCCAGTCGCGTACCTTGACCTCGTACTTCTCGTTGTCGATCTGCTCCTCGAAGCCGGGGCGCTGCCTGTTCTCGATGAGCTCGAAGCCGTTGTAGATGCCCCAGCTCGGGCTTCCCATGGCCGCCAGCACCGCGCGCACGGCATGGCCCGCCACCCCGTTGTCGCGCACGTAATCGGTGAGGATGTCCGGTGTGGTGGGCCAGAAGGTGTTGTGCTGATAGTAGCCGTCGTCGCCGTTGGTCTCCAGCAGGTACTTCTCCAGCTCCTCCTTGGTGTTGCGCCACGGGAAGTAGCAGTGCGACTGGGTGAAGCCCACATAGCTCAACGCGCGCATCATGCCGGGGCGGGTGAACGCCTCGGCCAGGAACAACGTCTCGGGGTGCTTCTTGGTGACCGCCGCGATCACGTCCTGCCAGAAACGTACCGGCTTGGTGTGCGGATTGTCGACGCGGAAAATGGTCACGCCTGCGGCGATCCACAGGTTCATGATGCGCTCGACTTCCTTTTCGATGCCGGGCATGTCGGTGTTGAAGTCGATGGGGTAGATGTCCTGATACTTCTTCGGCGGGTTCTCGGCGAAGGCGATGGTGCCGTCCCGCTTGGTGCGGAACCAATTCGGATGTTGCCTGACCCACGGGTGATCGGGGGAGCACTGCAAGGCGAAGTCGAGCGCGACCTCAAGACCGAGCTCGTGTGCGCGGGCGCAGAACGCCTTGAAATCGTCCATGGTGCCCAGCAGCGGGTCGACGGTGTCATGGCCGCCAAGCTCGGAGCCGATGCCGAACGGGGAGCCCGGATCGTTCGGGCCTGCGATCAGCGAATTGTTGCGTCCCTTGCGATTGGTCACACCGATGGGGAAGATCGGCGGCAGATACACGATGTTGAACCCTTCGGCGGCCGCACGTTCCAAGCCGGCCAGAGAGGTCTTGAGATTGCCCTGCACGATTTTGCCGTCTTCGCCGTAGTAGGCGCCTTCCGAACGTGGGAAGAACTGGTACCATGCGGCGAAGCTGGACTTCGGACGTTCCACGCGGAACCGCTGCGGATTCGATTCGGACAGGCCGTCTCGTAGCGGATTGGTCTCATGCAGGCGCTGGATATCAGCTGTTTCGGCGGCGGCGAGACGGTCGGCCGGAGACAGTGACTTGTCGGCCATGGTCTTGGCGGCCGCCTGCAGAATCTTCTTGTCGGCCGCAGAGAGTTTGGAATCCTTGGCGCCGGCCCAACGGGCGAGCAGTTGCGCGCCGCTTTCCAACGCGTTCTCCACATCGTCGCCCACCTCGACCTTGATGGCGGCGTCATGCAACCAGGACTGGTACGTGTCCTCCCAGCCTTCGACCACGACATTCCAATCGCCCAGCTGGCGTTTGACGGACGCATAGTCGGTGTCCCAAGGCTTAAGGTCACTGTGTTCACCGATGCTGACCATCGCGGTCCAACGGTCCAGACCGGGGTTCGAGCAGATCATCGGGGTGCGGCTCACTTCACGGCCGCGGGCGCTGCGTACCGACACGGTGGCGCCGGCCTTGGTGCGGCCTTCGATGAATACCTGGGCAGTCACCGTGAATGCTTCCCCGAGCTCCACCCTAGCGGGGAACAGGCCGTTGTCGGCGGCCGGGGTGATATCCATGACATTGACACGACCGAACTGTTCCGGTGTAGTGCGTTCGATAATGGGCGCAGGAGCCTCTCCGACCACCTGTGGTACCGCGGCCTTGGCCTTGGTCGTACGACGTTTGCGGACCGGCTTCTTGTCGGTTGCCGGTGCTGCTTTGCTGGTGTGCGCGGATGCGCTCTTTTCTACTGCCATACCGCCGATTATAGAGGCGTGATGCTCCCGAAGGGAATTCGATGCACCCTAAATCCATTTTTTCGGTGGATAACTTCGACGATTGCGTCGGGTGAATCGTTTTTTGTGGATAACTTGCGTTGTTTCGGCCACCAAGTTATCCACAACACGCCGAAGCAGACGTTGAGGCGTCCACAACCTCCGAAAATCGCCATCATCGCAACGCTCATATGGCACCCTCGACTCACCTCACGAAAAACGTGCGACAACATCTTCACGAAGGAAATGTCATGAATGCGATGAAGCAACGGAGCCTCGCCATCCTCGTCAGCATGGTGCTGGCGCTGATAATGGTCGTGGCCGCGGGATGCCCGACGGCGCAAGCCGCTCAGCTGGAAAAAGCCAGGGCGGGAACCTACTACCCATATACGCTCGATGGCAGGGAATACACCATTGGGGTAAGTGCCCGAGGTACACAAGGGCACAACTACTATTGTCGGCAAATCGCAATGGAAACGGACTACATCACCACCGATTCCGTCGTCATGGCCTCAGACGACACCTCACGTCGTCTGGCATGGTTGATTAACGGCAACCGTCTGAAAACCGATGCATTGCTGCATGCCGCCATCGGCGTACTCGTACATCGCGCCTACGATGATCAGACCGTCTGGAGCCGTCATGAGACATACCTGTTCGGCACCTACGCCGGGCTGGAACAGAAAGTGAACGAACTCTGGAAGGAAGCCGCGGCCAACGTCTGTGATTCCATGGTCGTCACACGGGAGAACACGAAAGGACTGAGTGAGGGCGACGTCAATATCATGGCCCGCAATGCCAACGGTGATTCCTTGGCGGGCATTCGTTTCACCGCCGTCATCAGCGGGCCCGCCGTATTCGACAATGACAAGGCCAAAGTGACGGGTGTCACGGCCAAGGAAGCGCAGAGACTGCATTGGAAAGCGACCGGCAGCGGCGACGTCAATGTTCAGGTGACCTATAAACGGCTTGCTTTGGAACAGGCCACCACCGCACAGCAGATGGTCACCTTCGACGATCAGACGCAATACAGTGCCGACCTGCTGACCTTCGACGTCGCCATGCCGACGCATCCGCGGATTTCGACGACGGTCGCCTCGAAGCAGGTCGATACAGGTCAGGAGGTGCGCGACACCGTACGTCTCGACATGCCTGAAGGCCAAACATGGCCGGAAGGCGCCGCATATCAGGCCACTGGCTGGTATTTCGATGGGCTGGAAGGCGAACGGCTCGGTCAACGCATCGTACCCGATGATGGCGAAGACGCGCAGACGTTTATAGCACGGCTTGCGATGGCCGGATACACCCCTTCGGCATACGGTTCAATCACGTTGAATGCCCAACAACCGCAGCGGGAGGCGCTCGCGGTCACCCAGCCGTCTGGATCAACGGCATATGCGGCGCGAGGTGATGGCGGCTTCGGTACATGGGTGTGGGCCATCGAACGCGACCTGCAGACGGATGCGGTCAAACGGACGTTGGAAGGCGATGTGGTCAGTGCGTTCCTCGACGCCGAGGAGACGAACGTGAATCGTGCACGGCTCGAGGTGCGATCCAAGGCGGATCGGCAAACCGCAACGATAGGGCAGGAGATTTCCGACAGCATCACCGTATCTGGCTTTCCGGACGATCATGGAACATTCTCCGGCAACGAAGACTATGGATTCGGTGCGGATACGCCATATGCGCAGGTAAGTGTGTGGTGGGCCGCCGATGATTGCGAGCCGGACACCCATGAAGAGCCTGAGGAGGATGACAATCACCGGTTGATCGGCACCTGGGACTACCCGGCCGTCAGCGGCACCTTTCGTGTGGGCGACGGTGAAAAGGATGCCCATGGCAATCCGGTGCACATCAGCGCACAGCAGTCGGGTTGGTACGTATTCGTCTGGAAATATGAAGGCGACAGTCGTGTCGGGGCGGCGGTCAGCTCATATGCCGATGAGCTTGAGCGCGTCAGGGTGGTGGCGGCCGACGAGATGCAGATGCCGAAAACGGGAAGCTCGTTCATGCTGGCGCTTGGTATAGTGATCACCGCGCTGGCGACGGGGGCATTCATGCTGTTTGCCGTGCAACGTCGATGAAGGGTGTTTCAATCCATGTGACAGGGGGTACTGTCGAAAGACTTCGGGGAGCCCCCTCCAAAAAAATCAAGCATATGACTTCGATACCGGGAAATCGTTGATTTTAAGCCACTGACGAACGGTTTTTACTACCGACGAATTCACATTTTTGCCTATCTACAATCATGACGTTGTCGTTTTGATTGGAGGTAACAATGACAGACGAAAACGAGAACGTGCAGCGTCAGAATCTGACCGATTCCCCTCACTACCTTGCAAGGGTTCTGATGGAGAACGGCATCAGGAACATGTACGGCGTGGTCGGCATCCCGGTCACCGATTTCGCCCGCATCGCCCAAGGCATGGGCATGCGCTACATCGGTATGCGCCATGAGGAGGATGCGGTCAACGCGGTCGCGGCCGATGGATTCATTACCGGCAGGCCATCGGTGGCCCTGACCGTATCCGCCCCCGGTTTCCTCAACGGATTGCCGGCATTGCTTGAGGCGACTACGAACGGTTATCCGGTCATCATGATCGGCGGATCGTCCACCCGCCACGTCGTGGATCTTTCCGAAGGCGAATATGAGGGTCTTGACCAGATGAGCTATGCCAAGCAGTTCTGCAAGGCGTCGTTCCGCGTGGACAGGATCGAGGACATTCCGCTGGTCGTGGCGCGCGCCATGCGTGTCGCTTCCTCCGGTCGCCCGGGTGCCGTGTACATCGATTTCCCGGACGATACCGTCGCCCAGACGCTGAGCCAGGATGATGCCGACAGGCTGCTGTGGACCGCCACCGATCCGGCTCCGTCCATGCCGCCGGCACGCGAATCCGTTGATGCGGCGTTGGAACTGCTCCATCAGGCCAAGCGTCCGCTGATGGTCGTCGGCAAGGGTGCGGCGATGGCCCGCGCCGAAGAGGAAGTGCGCGAATTCGTCAAGAAGACCGACATTCCGTTCCAGCCGATGTCCATGGCCAAGGGCGTGATTCCGGACGATGATCCGCACAGCACCGCCAGCTGCCGCTCCCTGGCCCTAGGCAGCGCCGATGTGGTACTGCTGGTGGGCGCACGCCTCAACTGGATGCTTTCCTTCGGCCAGGGCAAGCTGTGGAACAAGGATGTGAAGTTCATCCAGATCGACATCGATCCGGAAGAGATCGAGAACGCCCGTGAGATCGCCGTTCCGGTGGTCGGAGACATCAGGTCCGCCATGACCATGCTCAACGGCTCGCTGGCTGAGTTCCCGTTCAAGGCTTCTGAGGAATGGCTCGGCATGCTGAAGGAAGCCGGTGCCAAGAACGTGGCCAAGTTCGCGGCGAAGGAGAACTCCGATCAGGTGCCGATGGGGCACTACAACGCGCTTGGCGCCATCAAGAAGGTCTACGACCGTCACCATGAGGATCTCATCCTCACCAATGAGGGAGCCAACTCGTTGGATGACTGCCGCAACATCATCAATATGTACGAGCCACGTCATCGTCTGGACTGCGGCACGTGGGGCGTGATGGGCTGCGGCACCGGCTACGCCATCGGCGCTGCGGTCTCCACGGGCAAGAAGGTGCTGTACGTAGGCGGCGACTCCGCCTTTGGCTTCGACGGCATGGAAGTGGAAGTGGCTTGCCGCTATAACCTGCCAATCACCTTCGTGGTGCTCAACAACGGCGGCATCTACCGTGGCGACTTCGAAAACCTCGGCAATGATGGCGACCCGTCGCCGCTGACCCTAACCTATGAGGCACACTACGAGAAGATGATCGAAGCCTTTGGCGGCAAGGGCTATTACGCCACAACCCCTGAAGATGTCGAAAAGATGGTCGAGGAAGCGGTCAAATCCGGGCGTCCGAGCTTCGTGCACGTGCAGATCGCGCAATATGCGGGCAAGGAATCCGGCAACATCGGCGCACTGAACCCGAAGCCAGTGGTCGGTCCTCTGGTCGATTCCGAAGTCACCTCGCACGATTACGTCTCCGGTGCACGCATGTAACCAGGTGAGTGCGAGTCCGCGGGCGTGCGAACGGTGGGATGCGTGCGCCCGCGGGTCTGTGCTCCAGATCGAAAGAACTGAATAATGGTAAATATTCTGATAAACGATATTGTGCCGATCATCGTCATCATGGCACTGGGCTATATCTGTGGCAAATTCAGCTACTTTGACGATGATCAGCGTCAAGGTCTCAATAAAGTGGTGCTCAACATCGCCCTTCCTGCGGCATTGTTCGTATCCATCATCAAGGCCACCCGCGAAATGCTCGCACAGGACGCAACGCTGACCGCCATCGGCTTCATCGGCGTCATCGTCATGTTCATGGTCTGCTACTACCTGTGCCGTCTGCTGTTTCACCGCAGCATCCAGGAAGCGGCCGTCAGTGCGCTGATCGCAGGCTCTCCGACCATCGGATTCCTCGGATTCGCAGTGCTCGACCCGATTTACGGCGACACCGTGAGCACGAATCTGGTCATCGCCATCATCTCCATCGTCGTCAACGCCGTGACCATTCCTATCGGCATGTATCTGATCAATCTCGGCCAAGCCAAGGACCGTGCGAAACTGTCCGCCGAAACCGTGGTCGACGCAAAGGGTGATGTCACGGTCGATCCGTCCAAGGATGCCAAGACGGATAAGACGGCTGAACTCCTGGTACACGGCTCCTCGAATGCGGGCAAGAATAAGAACGGCAACCTTCAGGCTCTGCTCAATGCACTGAAGCAGCCGGTCTGCTGGGCGCCGTTGCTGGCCATCATCCTGGTGCTGCTGGGCGTCCACGTGCCGGATCAGGTGGCGCCGACCTTCGACCTGATCGCCAAGGCCAACTCCGGTGTGGCCGTGCTCGCCGCAGGCCTGGCACTGTCCACCGTGAAGTTCTCTCTCGGCTGGGAAACCATTTGGAACACGTTCTTCCGCCTGATTCTCACCCCGGCCGTGTTCCTGGGCGTGGGTCTGCTATGTGGCATGGGCGGCGACATCGACAAGATCTCCATGCTGGTCATGGCGGTGGCATTGCCGCCGGCATTCTCCGGAATCATCATTTCCAGCCGCTACAACATCTATGTCAAGGAAGGCGCTTCGACCACGGCCGTTTCGACCGTCGTGTTCGCAGCCACCTGCCTGCTGTGGATCTGGCTCGTACCGTTCTGCGTGCACTGAACCGTTTCCATAGGTTTGATGAGCCCTGTACCGAAAGGTGCGGGGCTTTTTGCTGCATGCGTGAACAACGCGCATAACGCAGTGCATGCCGATCATATGGTGGTTGCATCAGATGCCAGTGAATGCCCACTGCATTCGAATCGATATGAAAAAGCCACGCGACGTATGGGGCGCCAATCCACGGTAAAACATAAAAAGGGGCCGAACCGAAAGGATTCGACCCCTGAGGAAAGTCGCGACGAGCGGCAAAGGCTACTTCAGATCAGCCTTCACGCCATCATTGCCACCGATGACACCATTGGAAAGCAGCTCGGAGATCTGGTCGTCGCTATAGCCCAGACCCTTGAGGATCTCCTCGTTGTTCTCGCCAAGCTTCGGCGCACGCTGGTAATCAGGCGTGAAGTTGCTCATGGTGAACGGCATGCCGATGGTCTTGAAGTCACCACGGGCATCCTGCTGATCGATGGTGACGATGGTACCGTCATCATTCAGATCCGGATCGTTCTCCAGCTCGTTCCAATCCAGCACCGGACCGACCGGAACGCCCTTGGCGCCCAGCTCCTTGGTCAGCGTGTACTTGTCGTACTGCATGGTGTATTCCTCGACGCGCTTGTACACCTCTTCCTTATGCTCATCGCGGGCGTTGGCGGTGTTGAAACGCGGATCGGTGATCCAATCCTCGAAGCCCATGGCGTGGCAGAAGTTCTCGAAGCCCTTCTTGGACTGCTGGATCACGATATACACATAGGCGTTCTGATCGGTCTCCCAGCCCTTGGCGCGATAGCACCAGCCGAGCACCAGACCGCCCTCGGCATTGGCCGCACGCGGAATGGCCTTGCCCCACTTGTAGTTCGGATAGCAGTCATAATAGGAGAGCTTACCGAGACGATCGAGAATCAGCTGATCACGCAGCTTGACACGGCACAGATTCAGCACGGCGTTCTGCATGGACTGGTAGACGTAGCAGCCCTCGCCGGTGCGCTGGCGCTGCAGCAGTGCGGACAGGATGGCGATCAGCAGATGCATGCCGCTGTTGGAATCGCCCAAAGCCGCACCGGACTGGGTTGGCACATTGCGCTCGCCGTCATACCAGCCGGTGGTCGAAGCCGCACCGCCGGCGCTTTGGGCGACGGGCTCGAATGCCTTCACATGCTCGAAGCGGCTGCCCTTGTTGAATCCTTTGAGGGATGCCATGATGCAGCGAGGATTGATCTTGTGCACTTCGTCCCAGCCGAAGCCGAGCTTTTCGACATCGCCCGGGCCGATGTTCTCGACGAATACGTCGGCATCCTTCAGCAGATCGGTGAGGATCTTCTTGCCTTCAGGATCCTTCATGTTCAGTGTGATGGACTTCTTGTTGGCATTGAGCTGAAGGAAGTACAGGGAATACGATCCGTCCACGTCGTTCATTTCGTTACGCGTCGGGTCTCCGCCCTGAACCTTCTCCACCTTGATGACTTCAGCGCCCATCCAGGCGAGCATCTGCGTGCAGGAAGGACCGGACTGCACCTGAGTCCAGTCGATGACCTTGATTCCCTTGAGGGGAGCGGTATCTTGTGTCATTTGTGACCTCCTTGTTGTAGTCAACGAGGTCAATGTATCCCGTTGAACCTTGGAGATTGCGGGATTTTCAGCCAGTAGGAACAACCTTTGGCTTTGGGCGGATTGCTGAGGCGCGCCACGCGGCTGGATCTCGCAAAAAGCGCGGGAAACCACCTGGTTTCCGTTTTCCGTGATTGAGTGGCCCATTCCCATAAAAAGTGGTCTGATTCCAGCGCTTGATGTCATAGACAGGTCGGTTTTTGTGGAAACGGATCGGTTTTCCGTGGGAATGGGCCAATTTGTGCGGTGATAACGGCGCTATGTGGTGCTGGAGTGTGCAGTACCCGGTCGTAGTGTGAAACTGCCATTGCCGTGAACGAAAAAGCCGCCAGATTATTCATCTGACGGCTTATCTCAATTGGTAGCGGGGCATGGATTTGAACCATGGACCTCTGGATTTGCTTTTATTTCCAATGTCTTACGAATATTCAGAAGAACCTTTTCTTTTCCTTAATAGTAGTACTACAACACTACCGCACTACAGTACTTCTTTACTCTATTACTTTAATACCGTGCAAGGGAAAAATATGAGAATCACAATAGCAAACGCCAAGGGTGGCGTCGGTAAGACCACATCAAGTATCTACCTCGCGGCTACGGCAACAGCGCGAGGCCACGAGGTTGTGCTCCTTGATGCGGATCCCCAGGGATCCGCGAGCCAATGGGCGTTCATGGCGGAAAACGAAAACGATCCTCTTGGTTTCGAGGTTCAGGCAGCGAACCCAGCAACACTACGCCGTCCGCAAAAAGAAAACGTGATGGAAATCGTGGATGCCGCGCCAACGGGGCAAGGATTGCAGGCGGCATTGGAAACCGCTGACTTCGTTATTGTTCCAAGCTCAGATAGCCCACTTGATGTCCAGCAGGCATGGAGTACACTATCGGCCACGGACAAGCCAGCAGCGGTGCTTCTCGTACGCGTAGAGTCCGGCACACGTGCCATGAAAGCCGTTATGGAAGCCTTTAACCGGTGGGCGACGCCATTGTTCGATGCGCAGATTCACAAGCGCCAGGACATCAAGACCTCGACGGGGCATAATCCCAGAAAGCTGTGGGAATATGCACAAGCGTGGCAAGAAATAGAGCTTATGATGAAAGGCGAATAAGACATGAAAAACATGAACCTGACCCCACAGTCGCAGAAAAGGACAACAGTGGCACAGCTTGCGAACGTGCCAGATAACACACGTTCCTCTGCGTACTGGCAGACGACGAGTATCAAAGTGGATCCTGAGCAATGGAAAAGGGTGAAGCGTGAGGCGTTCGAACGGGATCTCACCGTGCAGGAATTCGTCCATCAAGCATTAGAAGCGTGGCTTGACCAATAAGCGTATCTCACCCCGAAGGAGCGGGGAACCGGTCCGGGTATCGCTTCGCAGACGGCCTATGGATCCCGATTCGCATGATCGTTCCCGTACGTTACCTGGACCGGCCGTCGCTTCGCGTTTCGGTTGAATGGCGTAATGGATGTTATGGCGTGCTGCCTTGTTCCCTAGCGTGGAAAGGTATGTGCACAACGCAACGAAAGACACTCGTATGGCCACGCGGATGGGCATACAGAGTTACAAAATGGGAAAAGTACTTACGCGCCGCAGGCAAAAGCCAAGAAACCATTAAAAGCCGTATCTATAAGCTACACTATTTCGCCAGTACGATGGGCAAGCCCTTCAGCCAGGTCGGTTTTGATGACATCGTCTCTGTTCTCGCCCGTAAAAATTGGGCGGCAGAGACGCGATACTCGTACAAGGAAACCATCACCAATTTTTACCGTTACCTCATCCTATCCCATAACATCAGCCGGAATAGTGACCCCACGGCGAATCTTCCCACGGTAAAACGCAGCCAGGGCGTTCCGCATCCTATTGGCGACATGGCATTACGTGAGGCCTTTATGAAAGCAAACGGTCAAGAGCGCCTTATGCTCCTTCTAGGAGCGGACGCGGGGCTGAGACGCAGCGAAATGGCTGCCGTACACAGTGCTGATGTGAGCGAGACCGCCGGGCAGTACTCCTTGCTGGTCCATGGTAAAGGTGGAAAGGAAAGGATCGTTCCCGTCACCCAACGACTCGCCGCTTCGGTCCTGCAAGCCCATGGTTATGTTTTCCCTGGACGCTTTGGCGGACATGTCGAAGCAAGCTACATATCGCGCCATCTGAAAAGGATCCTCCCGAAGGGGTATTCCGCGCATAGCCTAAGGCATAGATACGCTACTCGTGCCTATCAAACGAGCCATGACATTTACGCTGTGGCGGCCTTGCTCGGTCATAAAAGCGTGGAAACAACACAGGTGTATGCGCAGCTTGACGATGCCCATTTGAGGGATGTGGCCATGCGTGCACAACTTGAGATACCACCACAGTAAAGAAATACTACATTACTACCGTACTACAGTAATACGGTACTGTCTTAAAACGTTGTAAATCGTCTTTCTCGACACGTGATATTGCTGAGCCATCTGGGTGACGGTCAGTGTTTGACTGGTGTAGAGGCTTTGAATGGCCTTAATCTGGTCCGGGGCGAGTTTAGCGGGTCTACCACCTTTCCTACCGCGTGCCCTGGCCGCCGTGAGACCGGCCCGGGTACGTTCGCGGATAAGATCACGCTCAAATTGCGCCATGGCAGCGAAAACGGTAAAGATCAGAATTCCCCCAGGGGTAGAGGTATCCATATTCTCTGTCAGTGACACGAACTCTACGCCATTGTCTTTGAAGTGGTTGATCAAGGAAACGAGGTGCTGGGTGGAACGCCCCAGCCTGTCGAGCTTCCATACCACCACCGTATCCCCGGCGCGTAGAAGATCGAGCATGCGGTCAAGCTCAGGCCTGCTTGTCTTCGCGCCTGACGCATGGTCGATAAAGATTTTCTCACATCCTGTCGCTTGGAGTGCGACGGTCTGAAGGGACTCGTCTTGGCCGAGTGTGCTTACTCGTGCATAACCGATTCTCATATTGCTCAGTGTAAAAACTGGTGGGACAGATGGGTGTTTCTCCTCGCTGTTTTTTACATGGGTTGTTTCACACTTTTCCCGGCGTGTTGGGCGGTGGCTACGGAACATAAAAAAGTGTGCAGTAAACGTTCGTTTGCTACACACCTCCAGAGCAGTGTACGGAGTAGATGAATTCTATCCATGATGGTGGGAGGTCTTCGGCTCCGTTGATCTTGGCCGGCTCCTGTTGCGTGCCTCCCTGGTGGCTCGTGCCATGCGAGAAACCTTCTCGTAGTCGGAACCGAAATGCTTGACTTTTCTGGTTGTGCGTGCGCTGAGTTCCATATTTTGAGTGATCGTGGAAACCTGGAACCCTTCGATGCATGCAGCGATCTCTGGATTTTCACGTATGAACTGATCGTGGAGCCTGTAGATTTCACGATCGGTCAGTGGTGAGCGGGAAAGATACCCAGATAATTGGTCATGGTCAAAACCATGCCCATCCATCCAGGAACGGATGCGACGATAGGCAGCGGAGGAGTCCATATGAAAATATTCCAAGCCTTCTTGGAGCAGATCAAAATGGATGAGTCTTCGCGATGAAGTGCCGGCCATGATCATCAGCGTCTAGTTTTTTGGGAAGAAATCATCGGGGTCCGACTCGTGGTTCCAGCCTTTAGCGTCCCATTCATCTAGTGAATGGAATACATCTTCCACGCTGGAACCTGGTTCGTAGGAAATAACACTGCTGAAGTAGCGTCGGAACCATGGCTGATATTCCAGATCAACAGCATTCCAGCCCAGACTTTCTCCTGCGAGTTGAGCATTCTCGGTCTGAATGCCATAAAAAAGATGAATGTCATCCTCAAACCTGTCGACGCGTGCGTTCAGGAGCTTCCTATCCAAGTAAGTCTTGAACGCCTCCACGGTGGCCCCGTCCGCGTGCAGCGCATCAGCATCAATGAAATATTCACTCGCATAAGGATGCGTGTCAATGAAATGCCGTACATCTTCCGTGGCGCGTGTCTTCTCCATTACTGCCTGCATCATAGCCTCCGTAAACCCATTGAAAACTTTTCCACTATTCTACAGTGTCCTCATGCTGGCGGGCGGCTTGTTTAAGCTCACGCCTGACCTGACGATGCTGCGCACGCTCAATGGCTTTCTGTTTGAGCCAGTCACGTCCCACTTCACACGATGCGCTGGTAAAACCAGCGAGAACCGCCCCCGCAAGAATAAGCCCACCGTGAAGACGATGCCCGGGGAAGAACAGCCAGATGAAACCCCACAACGCCGCAAACGATGCGGCGATAAGAAGCAGCCACTTAACCACCCACAAGATCGATTGAATAGGGCGAGTGATCAGATTCATGATGCCGGCGAGAATCCCGGCACCCGCTGCAAAAGCGAGGGCAATGGCACCGATGACGAGAGCGAGCAAGACAATGATAAGAGGAGATATGAGAAGCAGTAACGCGACGGTATCGCCCCAATCCATCGTCATGATAACCTCCTATCTTTCCCTTGCTTCTTTTGTATTTCCCGATTCACTCTTGGACCATGTCTGATTGCGGTGTTTCGTTTTCTTCACTGTGCTGAGCTTCCTCGCCTGCCTGTGCTTCGAGGCTGGTCGAAGCGGACATAATATAACGCAACTCAGCAGTAGTGACTCCGGCCTCCAAAACCAAGCGTGCCTTATTCCCATTCAAATACGTATCCCGGTATGCGTTCATTTTTTCCTGTAAAGAATCATGCAGAGAACGCAACGCGAATAAGTCACTGACCAAGTCGGAAAACTCAGCCTCCTGTTTCTTTAACGCGGCCATCTTATCCGCGAAAGAATCCTTAACGATCTTGCGCTGTACGGCCTTCAAATCATCAGCCAACATGGCTTCCCCTTCCTCAAAATTGCCTATCGCATGTGACATCATCCATTCAATCACGGACCACACAGAGACAGGGGCATAAAAGCATATGATTCCCCATCGCCGAGCAAGATACGGATTAGCTCCATGAATATGGTCCATGTATGGTTCGTTGTTGCCTTTTTGTTTAGGCGGCATGACCGTTGGAACGCCTTTGATTATGAAACACGTCAATATGGAAGAAACAAGACGATCGCTTGAAGAGATGCCGCGCGTCTTGCCCGAACCGACCCGTAAGGATTGAAAACTCGTGGACACGAAGCAAGCTCCCTCGCGGCAAATCTTTACCGTGGACACTAACCACGCACGACTCTTATAGGAGGGTCAGACCCTAACCGGTCTGGCTCTCTTTTTCCATACTCATTTTGCACAAGGCAACGCGTGAAACCTCTTGCTTTTTCACTCCGTGCCATTCCCATAAAATTGACCGGTTGCCGACCGGTCATCCCACGACAGCCTTCGGCCGTGTGGGAATAGCAAGGATAGCCTAGAGTACGTACTCTAGGCGCAACGATAGAAATCGTTGTCCTTGTGGGAGACCCACACCCCTCGCAGTCTTTCATTGCCAGCAACGAAAGAAGATGAACAATCCCTTCGTATTTTATGTTCCTTATACGTGTGCGATCGTGTGCATGATGAGAATGTAGCTACACATGAATAGGGGCACATGAATGAGTTGGAAAGGCAGCCGAACCAGAAATATTCGGAGAACGGTTCTCTTCACTGACGAGGAGTGGAATCATGTTTATGAGCGCTACCAAGTTGAAGCGGGGGACGGCCAATCCTTTAGTAAATGGGCGCGCTCTACTCTCTCGGAGCCTTTTACCATCACGGTAGAAATCAACGCTGACACCGATAGGCTCCACGAACAAATCAGGGGAATGGCAAACAATATTAATCAAATCGCGCACGTCGCTAATGCGAGGAGAAACATCAGTCAGGAAACGATACGCGAGGCCACACTCCTACTCCGACTCGTACAGGAAAAACTCGATAGACTCCATGAAGAGAATCTCATTCTCATCGAAAAACAAGCAGCCCACGCGTACGGAAAACAGGCGGAATGATCATGGCGATTGTCAAGGTCGGGCAGATAAAAACGAGTCTGAATAAAGCTATTGCCTACATCACCAGAGATGACAAAACACAAGACAAATACTACGTGACCGTTTCCTGGTTATTCCCCGATGACCCCGATATTCGGAATCCAAGCAATCTTGCCGAGGCGATGATGACGGACGATAAAAACAGCATGGCAGGCGTGAAGAAGAACACGACCTTAGCTCGTCACGTGATCCAATCCTTTGACCCCAAAGACGATGTTGACCCGGTCACGGCGCATGGGCTGGGAATGGAATTCGCCAACAGAATCACGGACAATGGAGCCTACAAGTATGTGATTGCCACGCACATTGATAGGAACCATATCCATAATCACATCATCATCTGCAATACGAATGGCAAGACGCATTACAAGATGCGCTTGGATAAGAACACACTCATGAAAAGGTGGACACCTATCAGTGATGAACTGTGCCAAGAATACGGGTTCAATGTCAGTCCACGCCACGGACAAGACATGAAGACGAGCCAGAACCCAACCTTGTGGTTGCGTAGTGGCGACTATTACGCGAGCCTTCGTGGGGAAGGGCAGAAGCAACGTATTCGTGACATGATTGACCGTGCATGCACGGAATCCAAAACCTTTACTGAGTTCAGCAATACGCTCAAAAAATATCAGGTGGAGGCGAACATTCGTGGCGCACACATCACCTATACTGACCTGGCAACGGGGAGAAAGTACCGTGATAATCGCCTCGGCATGGCCTACGATGAGAGTGCCGTGATGATGAAACTGAACCATCAAGCCTTGAAGCATATCAGTGTCAATCAGAAACTCATAGACTACGAAGACCCCGAAAAAATCCGCATCATCATCCCGCACACCAAGGGCAACAAACGTATCACTGTGCCAAAAACCATGGCGACAAGAACCGGTACGACCATCCGTATCTATTTCGGCCAGGACACCGGGATTCCTGTCTCCGACCGGCAGGGGAAGGGCATGGGAAAAATGAGTATGCGTGACTTGTACGCGGCATTCGGACAGCCTGCGCAAACCTGGAATGACCTTAAAGACGTGCGACGCCATATGCCACGGATCGAATTGCATGGAAGCGCGAAACAGAACGGATGGATGAGAAATCAGATGCGTATGGCAGGTGAGATTTCCAGGCAGGCAACAGCGCTATCCCTGATCGCACGCAATGGTGGCAGTGCGAATAACGTGATACAGGAATTGACCGGTACGCTCCAACAGGCTGATGAAACACTGACCAGTTTGATGATTGCGCGCCAAGACGTCATCAGCAGGATCGCGTTGGATGAGGATAACGAGGATAGTGAAATGCAACTCTTTGAAATCGATGAGCACATGGACAGACTGGAAGACACCATCAGCACACTCCGGACACGGATTCAAGCCGTCGACGAGTCAATACGTGAACACGATCAGAGGCAAAGACCGGGATTCTCCCGCTAAAAATCCGTGTCCACAGGCAGATGTCCTATGACCCTAAAATCATGAAAAAACGAGGACGATAAAAAGTAAAAGAGAACCAAGGAAATTAACGCTAAGGAGTCACAAATGCCGTTGGAGGAACAAACGACCCAGGCCATCAAGGAAGGAACCGAGGCCGTGGCACGCGTAGCGGTAAGACTGACAGCCCATGGTGCCCAGGCACTTATCCAAGCAGTTTTTGGAATCTCGAAAGCAGCGGTCCATAAGACCCATCAGGCAATCAAGAAGCATCAGACGACAGGAAAGATGAGCCTGAAAAACCTGAATCGGAAAACAGGCGGAGCCACCGCACGCCTTGACTTTGACCTCGAGCAAGGCAATAAACTCGCAGCTGAGCTGGAAAAGAGCGAGATTGATTTTCATATCAGCCAGAACAAGAAAAACGGTACGGCTCTTGTTGATTTCCCGCTGCAAGCATCGCAATTCGTGCAAGATACACTCTCGCGCATACATCCGACTATGAGCGCGGACGACATCAACCAAACGATCGCCGACGCCCAAGAAACAGTCAGGGAACTGAATGATCCCGATATGGAAAAGGTCGATGAACAGTCCCTTGCCCGCGAAGAGGCTGAGCTGAAAGAAGCAGGAATCCCCGTAGAAGTGGAGAGTGCAACCGTGTCGGTCGAACGGCCGGATTACTGGCACGCAACTCCCGCCACCTCGCGGCAGAAAGAGCTTATCGGTGAGCAAGTAGCCCAAGGATTCATCCCAGAAAAAGAGGCGCGGGAATTCCTCCAAGGCGAGCCGACCATCAGCCAAGCGAACGAGTTTTTGAATCAGCATCCACAGACGGTAGACCATCTCGACCTGTACGGCCAAGACAACATCGGCCAGGTCAAAGCCCGGAAGAAAGGGCACAAGCTCACGAAAAAAGACGTGCAAAAAGCGGTAAAGAAGGGCGCCCAGGCCCGCTCGCAAGCACGCCGCGCAACCGGCAACGCACAACGCCACACCATGAAGAAACCCGCAACAATAAAAAAGTAACAGCGAAAGGAGCAGTGCGTGATGCAAGCGCATGTCGGTGACATGGTATGGTGTGACGGCAAAATCGTGACGGTGCCGACCAAATACACTCCAGATGATTCGACAGTCGTCTATTATCTCACTCTTGCATGCCATGACGAGCGGGGAAATACAACATATGTGGATGCAAAAGCCGTCAAAAAGACAGCCCAATGGGTCAGCCTCCAGGAATGGGTGAAAGGTCAAGATGTCATCATCAAAGGCGTCGTAACCGGCCCAGAAACCGTCGGCCTCGACGGTAGAAGCGAAAACATGAAAATTCGTATCCTGAACATGGCCACCCACACCAGCAGACAAGCGGGACAGGCATGAGCATCACCATCGCAGACAGCTTGGCCAACCCGCATATCGTATGTATGAGCGAGCATCATGTGCAGCCTGAGGAGCCAAGCCATGCTCTCATCCACGGTCGGCTCAGGGACGAGACCCCCATAGTCGATGATGCCGCACAAGAGGATGCACATGAACCCTACGCTCCAGGAGCGCGCGGCAAATTCCAACCGCCAGAAGGGCAATGGACGAAAACAAGTCTCATCGAGAAAATCAAACATGAGGCACAGCGGCGCCAACGTGCGAAAACCCCGCCACTATCCTCCATGAATCCATGGGCGGACTTGGCCACCGTGATGACGGACGACGATCAAGGAGGCACTAATGACATCGAATAAGAAAATGAGCCCCATCACATGGCTCATCCTTACTCTCATGGGCTTTTATGCGGGCAATATCGTCAGCAGGCCAGTACGCGTATCCTACATAGCGTCCCACGATGTTCCAGCCGCGATAAATGCAAGCTTGGAGGCGTATAAAAACCCGGTCCCCAGTATGAACCGCATGGACCTCATCGCAGGCGCCGCCATAGCAGCCATTGTGCTCCTGGCTTTGCTCTACCACTACAGCGGGCAACACGTCACAAGAGACGGTGAGGAACACGGCAGCGCCGCTTGGGCAAGCAGCACGGACATGCGACCCTACAGTGACAAGAACCCGGGTAACACACTCCTCATGACCCACAGTGAAGCCCTCGCCCTGGATACATATAAGACGAGGCGTAACCTCAACGTCCTGGTCACCGGGGCATCGGGTTCGGGCAAGACGCGCGGCTATGTCCTACCAAACATGACCAACATGGCCACCCATCACACTCCAATCAGTCTTGCCATCACTGATACGAAAGGCGAAATCCACCACCAAACGGCCGAAAAGATGCGTAAGGCCGGGTGGCGGATCAAAACCTTCAACCTCATCGACATGGCCACCTCAGACCACTTCAACCCGCTGAACTATATGAATCCCGATGATCCAGAAGGAAGCCTCATAAGGCTTGCCGATAACATCATCACCAACACAGGAGCGAACACCAAAAACCATGGCGACTTCTGGGATAAAGCGTCCAAAAGCCTGCTGACCAGCCTGCTTGCCTACACGTATTTTGCGGAGGATCCGGAAACGCGCAACATGAACACCGTCATGAATATGCTCAGCCAGATGAGCGCAAGTGAATCCGACCCTGACCAAGCGAGCCCTATCGATGACCTTATGGCGGAAACGCGCGCCTTCATCGAGGACGCCGAGAAATCCGCGGATGATTATGACGGGGAAAGCCTTGCCATGCTTGAAGGCCTCGACTTCGCCTGCAGCCAATACCGAACCTACGAGCAAGGCCCCGCAGAAACCCGCGCCTCCATTATCACGACACTTGCGAACCAAACAGCAGGACTGCACGCAAGGCGTATTAAAACCATCCTGGATAATGACACCATGCAGCTCGACCAGGTAGGGGACAAGCCCACCGTCATCTACATTATCATCAGTGACACGAACCAGACATTCACGTATCTGGCATCCATCTTCTATCAATGCTTGTTCGAAACCACCATGTATAAAGCAGACCATAATGCGAGCGGCGCATTAACCATTCCGTTGCATTGCATGCTGGATGAGTTTGCCAACATTGGCAGGATACCAGGATTCCCGATCCTCATCTCCACCATGCGCGGCAGAAACATGAGCGTGTCGGTCATCCTCCAGACGATCAGCCAAATCAAGGCGCTCTACAAGGACGAGTGGGAAACCATCACCGCCAACTGCGACAGCAAGCTCTTCCTGGGCGGCAATGATGAGACAACCACGAAATGGTATAGCACAATACTGGGCAATCAAACCATTTGGACAACATCAACAACGGAGAACAAGGGAATGAACGGCTCCTACAGCATCCAACAATCCGCACAGAAGCGAGAACTCCTCACCGCGGACGAGCTCGGACGATTGGATAATGCGATGTGCGTCTATATTTTGCGCGGTCTCAAACCGTTCTACAGTCGAAAACTAGGCTAAATCCCCTAGGGTGGGGCGAAAGGCGATGCCTTGGCAGTAATCGAGGGCCTTGCTTCCCAGGGGGGCGGTATCTCAATGATACGGCCTTGCTCATCAAGGATTAAGCTATCGGGACATGTCCATGACAACAGGTGCGTCCCGATTCATACAATAGGTTCATGAATATCGCAGTGCTTTACGCTTATCCCAATGACAACGGATACAACCACGCCATCCTGAACTCCGTCATGCAGGGGCTGGAAGATAACCCCGCCAGACACTCGGTAACCGTGGTTGATCTGTACAAGGAGAACTTCGATCCGGTCCTGCGCTTCGATGAAAACCATCTGCGCCGCAACCTGAACATCGACCCGGATACCGAGCGGTACCGTCGGATCATTACCGACGCGGACCTGCTCGTATTCATCTACCCGATCTGGTGGTCCGGCATGCCCGCCATCCTTAAGGGTTTCATCGATCGTGTCTTCTCCAAAGGGTTCGCCTACGTGTATCGGGGAGTGCTTCCCAAGGGGCTGCTCAAGGGCAAGAAGGCATGGGTCATCACCACGAACGATACTCCGGGGTTCTACGCACGCTTATTCGAGCCCGACTATGGTAAGGTCCTCCATCACCAGATTCTCAAAATCATGTGCGGCGTCACGACCATCAAACACCACCAGATGTCCTACTTACGTAGATCAACCCCACGCAAGCGCACACGATTCCTCACCAAGGTACGAAACTACGCAAGCAAATTGTAGCCAAACCGGCCACGCCGGAATCGAGGGTCCCGCTTCCCAGGGAGACGATAGCGTCGCATCGCCAGCTCGTTCATCCTGAATCCGAGAGCCGTCTTCCACCTCTCCGAGGTGAGGTGTATCCGCTACGTCGCTGATTGAAGAAGACAGGGACAGGGGTGCTTGGCAGGATGGGCGGAAAAGAGTCCCCTCACTTATTATAGTGCCACACTTGATATACTGGATGGCAACCATTTAGTTACTGAAATTTCCCGTATGAAAAATCCAGAAAATAGGAGGTAAGTGATGAAGGAAAATGAGGTCATTTTAAAAAGGCAATCCACCCGAATATTTTTCAAGAATGGTGATACGGATTTTTTCTTTAATTGGTTGTTAGGTATTGGCGAAGTTTTTGGCTTCTCTCACGGAGAACTTTATTATCTTGCCCAAAAGTTGGGAAAATCACCAAAGCCCGATGACTGGAAAAATGTCTTTTTATCACATGGGGACTATCTTGAACAAAAAGTAAGCAATTCGGCTTTGAGTGGGCAAACAGAAGCACAGTATTATCTGGCACAGACCTATTCATTTCGTTCAGCAATCCAGTTTATCAATCCATATTCTGACGAATATCTGTCTACCGTTCATCAAATGGAGAGAGCGTTTTCTGACGCAGTCCATTCGCTGGGAGCCCCAGTCGAAAAACTAGCGATTGATTATCAGGATTCCTATTTACCGGGTTATTATCTTCACAGCGGCAATAATTGTCCAACCTTGATCATGGTTGGTGGCGGGGATACTTATCGCGAAGATTTATTTTACTTTGCTGGCTATCCTGGATGGAGGCGAAGTTACAATGTTTTAATGGTTGACCTTCCTGGTCAGGGGACTAACCCTGGTAGAGGGTTAACTTTTGATGTGAATGCCGCTATTCCAATTTCACTGTGCATAGACTGGTTGGAAGGCAGGAATCCCGAGCTGAATGATTTAGCCATTTATGGTGTCAGCGGAGGGGGGTATTTTACCGCACAAGCTGCCGAAGAGGATTCGAGAATTCATGCATGGATTGCGAGTACAGCCATTTATGACATTGCGGAACTCTTTAGAAAAGAATTTGGGTCAAGCTTAAAAGCTCCAGGTTGGTTAATGAATGTCGTTTTAAGGTTAGCTGGAGATTTGAATGAGTCTGCGGATTTAAATCTAAAAAAATATGCCTGGCAGTTTGGCGCTTCTGATTTTAAGAGCGCTATTACTGAGGTGTTTAGCCGTGCAAAGGTTGTAGACTATCAAAAAATTCTGTGCCCTTGCTTATTTATCATGGGAGAAGGTGAAAGCGTCGAATTGCAGCGCCAGACCAGGACGATTTACGAAGCGCTTAAGTCTAAAAATCCGCAAACTAAACTTCAAATATTTGAGGCGGAAAGTGGTGCGGACGCCCATTGTCAGGTCAACAATTTGAGACTTGCCCATAATGTCGTTTTTGATTGGTTGGATACTTTATTTGAATGGAATCAGAAAGGGATGAATTAGGGTTGGGAAGTTTTAGTTAATTATTTCCTTGCTGCTTAATATCCCGCTGATAATCACTAGGGTTATAAATCGTGGACATCACGAACCATGCGGAATCCTTATCTTTACGGTTCAGTTGCAAATAGAGAACACCGGAATCCGGATACGGGTCAGAACTGTTGGGAATATTTTCCTTACCATGTTCCTTGCCGTCCAAAGAGACCACGCAGCCGATAGCATTATCGTCTATCTTCGTACCCAACATATCGGCAGCAACATCCACGGATACTGCCGTAAAGGGCGGATCACCATGGTTGATCCAGTGAGCGGTGGACTCCGGATCGACATCCGCGCTGACAAGGTTAGGCAGGAAGAACCGCTTATACAGCTCTTCCTCACGCTGACTGCCTGAACCACTGATGAGCCAGTATGCCGCTTCCACGCCTGCCTGCGTGCATGCGCGTTCCTTATCCATGCCCGGATACACGCCCTCGCCGGATTTGCGAATATCCTTTCCATGCCACAAATCCGCGGAATCACCCGTCGTGCCGCTCATGCCCGTAGACGGCGAATTAGCTGAACTGGAACCTGACGCCTGGGTAGTAGACACCGCCTGCTGCTGCGAAGCGGCCATGTGAGTGCCAATCATCACACCCGCACCGATACCTGCTATGAGCAGGACAAGAACCGCGATAATACCGTAGAGAATAACGCGATTCCTCCGACGTGAATCACTCATCATAAACTCCTTATACTGTGATGTTCAATACCAGTTGGTTTGCTGGCTATGCCTCCATGCCCCCGATGGCGTACCGTACCTGTCCTTAATATACTTCAATCCCCAATTGATCTGGGTTTGATAATTCGTGCGCCAATCAACACCCATGGTCGCCATCTTATTACCAGGCAGACTCTGTGGAATACCATACGCGCCAGAAGACTTATTTTCTGCCTTGTAATTCCATCCGGACTCCTTATTCCACAGCTTCAGGAGTGCTTGATACTCATCATCGCCCCACCCGTACTGCTCCTTCATGGTCTTCTTCGCATACTCTTGAGCGGTCTTCGCATCCGCGGACGCCGCACCCGTATTTCCACTACCGTCTCCTACAGGGCAGCCCATAGACGCATACGAAACCTCACTCGTATCCGACGCACCAGCAGGGGTTGAAGGATCGGAGCCAGTCGAATAAACGTACGTGTACTTACCCCGAGCTGCATCTAAGGCCGCTTTGGAATACTGATCGACAACAGGAGCGCCATACGTATTAAAGAATCCGGTGCCTGACTCAGACACCCAGATGCTACCATCCGAATCAATCTGCTCAACGACAGCGACATGCCCGTAAGGGCCGGCAGAAGCGCCAAGGACGCCACCTGACATACTCACGATAGCGCCAAGACGTGGCGTATCTCCCGTCGGATACCCGTGTCTTTTCGCGGACGCAGCCCAGTCGACACCATTGCCCATGTGATGGTCGACATGCAAGCCCAGCATCTTCCACCGGTTAGCGACCCACCACGTGCACTGCTGAAACTGGTACGCGGAAGTATCATCCTCGAACCATGAAGGCTTGATACCTAAGGCCTGATAATCTACCGCGGTCACGCCGCGAACCTGTGTGGTCTTTAACCCCTCAAGCTTGCCACTGGTAGCGCCAAAACCACCCGCCGCAACGGCATTCCCAGCATCGCATCCCGATTGGCCACTAAAGAAACTCATCAGTAAACCAATGGCGGCAATAAGCGCAACAATAATGCCGGCAAGCGGAAGAAGCGCTAAACCGATACCACTCAAGCCAGAAGCAACCATCCGGGCGACCGCCTTGACCGTTTGCATGGTAGAGCGCGCATACTTCAACTGTTTTGCGGCAAGCTGGGCACGCCTGACTGACCCATGGGCCTTCCTGAGAGCCTTTGCGCCTGAGCGGATGGTTTTCACCCCCGCGCGTGGAGCCTGGGAAACAAGACGAGATGAGGATGCAGACAGCCGAGTAAGCTCATCATCCGCACCCGACTCCGTGCCATGCATAGAAGCGCCTACCGCGTTCGACACGCCTTTTCCATACGCTCCAGGAGACCTCCTCAGTCCTGTGCCTACGCCCTTGAGCATGGATCGAGGAGACTCCTTCAACCCTTTTCTCAACAGGAAAACACGACGAGACACGCGGCCCTTAAATGTCATCTTAGGGCCGAGAGGCTTACCATATTTCACCCTTCCGACCACGGTCCTGATACCCTGATATGTGTGAGCGGCAGTACCACCCACAGCACCGGCGACCCCTTGGACGGCTTTCACACTCGTTTTCGCACCCATTCGAGTGACCTGGGTTGCGCTCGTCACCTGATCATACAGGCTGTCCGATGCCTGATGCCCTCCGGGCTCATACGCAGGCATCAGAGCACACCTCCCGCTTGCGGTAGGCCGTCGCCGAACCTGGTCGAATACGATTTCGCTAAAAGATTCCTTTGATTCATGCGATTATTAAAACCGAGGGAAACACCGTTCGTGTTGAGCAGACCACATCCCGCTTGCGCGGTCGTCATCAACCGCACCTGTTCATCCGACAGTTCGAGGAGATCCTGGAGCATTTCCGCATCCGTCGTCTTCTGATTCATCAGCAGAAGAAAATCCGCATTCGACAGCATCAAACGTGCTTGATCGTTGCCCAAGAGCTCATCGATGTTCTGAGTGATACCGGTAACGCCCAGGCCATATTTGCGTGCCCTCTTATAAATATCCAGGAAAGTGCGGATGGAATACTCGTTATGGAAGAAACGGTGGAACTCATCCACATACAACCATGTGCGCAAACCGGTATCACGGTTCGCACGTACCAGGCTCCAAATCTGGTCGAGAATGACCATCATGCCGAACGTTTGAATCTGACCGGCCAAAGCGGACACGTCAAAAACAATGAACTGTCCGGAAAGATCAACATTCGTCAGGTGTGCGAAACCGGAAGAGGAACCAGTCGTAAACATCTCCAGCTCGGTGACGAGATCCTGTGCTTCGGGAGAAGGGTTCTCCACGTCCACATACACGCGTTTGATCTGCTCCTTCAGATCCACCAAGGTCGGCTGCGTATACGATCCGGTCGAATCCAATTGAGCGCGCGTATCCCTGTACACGTTCATCGCGGCCGTGTCGATCATGCTTCGTTTGAGCTGGCTTAAACCTGTCGTGCCGCCCATCAGGGCACCTAACAGATCCAAGACGACCGATACCTTGGAGCGTACGGGGTCGGTATCATCGCTACCCGTCAGATCAATATCCATCGGATTCATATGTTGCGTCGAGTCCGCGGAAACGGTGATGACCTGTCCGCCCAAAGCCTGTGCCAGCGGCACATACTCATGTTCGGGATCGATGATGACCACGCGATCGGCGGAATTCAATACACGCTGCACGATCTCGGCCTTAGCGGACTGGCTCTTACCTGAGCCGGTCGTTCCCAGGATGAACCCGTTGGAATTCATATGCTCGCTACGATTCACGATCACGGGGTTGCCACTGCGTTCGTTGACCCCATAGAACTGGCCGTGAGGCTCCATGATTTCCTGAGCGGTGAAAGGGATGAGAATCGACGCACTATCCGTTGTCAATGCTCGCCTCATCGGCAGTCTATCGACGCCCAATGGCAGCATGGCGTTCAGGGCTTCGGGCATCATGTAACGCGTCACGCTCATCTTGCATGACAGTCGACGTGCGACACGTTCCACTTCCAGAAGCGTTTGCTTGAGCTCGTCCTCACTATCGGCGCTCATGCTCACCAAAACAAGCGTGTCCAGTATACGCTGGTTCGACGTACGAAGCTGATCAAGCAACGTAGTCATTTCATCCACACGCTCGGTAATGGAATCAGGCACGCTCTCCGCGCCCAATCCTTGCCTGGCGAGCTTTTGAACGGTCCTGTCATATTCGCCCTTGACGCCTGCCTGCTTCGTCTTGACCTTTTCCAAGCCGGATGCGCGGTCCCATGGCGCGATATGCACGTTGACCACTATCGGAGCGGTGATATCGGCCAGATCGGAGATAAGGGTATCCGTTAACTGTGCCGGCCATGCCTCCAACCACACATGGGTCATGAACGTCTCACTTCGGGACGATAGAGTGATCTGATCCTTATTCCTGAAATCCATGCTCCATGGAGTGACGAAATCCTTCGCCCGCATATTCTTCGGCGCTTGCTCGAAGAGCTCCTCGCTAAAGGTGAAGGGCTCATCCGGTTGCAGCATCGAGCCCAGGACACGAAGGCGCTCACCGCGATCAAGACGATGTGCCGTGCAGCCACTCATGGAAGCAAGCTGCGTCTTCAACCCTGACAGGAGACGATTGAGCCTGACGACTGCCTTGTCCTGGCCGATCTCCTTGACGCTCACGGTAATATACTTGTCCGTCACCGTGCTTGACGCCAGGCCTTTGAGTTGGTCGGCGGCGAGCTCATTAAACGACCGGCGATACGAATCCAGACCATCACGACCCTCGGCATCCATGTACACGCCACGCGTGACGCTACGCCCGTTGAGCATACGATTCGCACTCGTCACCTGAATACGCGTATTCTCATCAAACATGTTCAACGTACTCATCCATGCGTTCAAGATCTTCTTCCGCGTATCTACGGAGGCAAGCTGATAATTGACGTCGCTAATCAGTGCCGTCGCGCTCCACCAGCCAGCCCCGACATAGGCGATGCCATCCTTACGGATACCATGCAGAAACACCATGGATGCCGCAGTCAAAGCTTCCTTCTTCGCCTTCCGAGCATGCCCCTGATCCACATGAGACCCACGATTCCCACTCAATCCAAACATTGAAAACTCCTTAAGAACCATATTTTTTTAACCATTGACTGATGAACGTTCAAGCGTCCTGGACGGTAGGCGCCATTTCGACGTGCTCGTTGACGATCTTGAGTTCGCGCCGCGTGGCATGCCTGTCATGAGGGATCTCTCCCTCACGGATGAGAGGCTTACGCGTCAACACGATGCGCCACTGCCAATACCGGACAAGAAAATCCTCCACAGGCAGTCCGGATTTTTTGAACCAGCCCACCAATACCAAAAGCACGATGGGAATGATGATGACCTGATTAACAGCCTGACTCACCTGGCTGGGGGCGAGGAATTGGCAGACGATCGCGCCCACGGCGCATACGACGACACCGGACACGCACAGGAACTGGCGACCAGTAAGCCCGAACCATTGCTTCGGATCAATCTGGTTGATATCCGTGGGAACATCCATCACAAGCATGAAACTTCTCCTGTTCATTTAGGCTTGACCGAACAATGCCTTAGATGCCTTCTGGCTGATGAGGACGAGTGCAACCATCAACACGCTCACCGTGATGAGCTGTCCCCAATTATCGAAAACCACCTGATTAAGATTCATCTTCATCAGATCTTGATTGCGGGTAAGCATGCTGTTGGCAACAGGCTGATATACGGCTAGGCCTATCAGGAGCGTGATATTGCTAAACGCACACGACGCATACTCGCGGATATACGCCTCACCCCAACTTTTCGTCCCGTCATACGACAGGAAAGCGATGGGAAGAGCGCCAAACGCCGTGAGAATCAAGAGCTCAACAAACCGCGCGATGATAAGGATTTGCACCGCCTGCGTCGCCAGCTTGGAAATCAAGAAGGGAATAAGCAACATAATGATCGCGACCAATTGTTGGCCAAGATTCGCTTGGCCAAGAGCGCCGCTCGACTCAAGAGCATTTCCCAACAGGTGCTTGGGAGCATCAGATGATGTTCCAGGAAGCGTTATGAGCCTGCTGACCCCCGTGCCGATCTGCTGAATCAGATACGTGATAAGCTCACACAGCCATGACGCGTTCATTGCAGCCATATACACGATAATGATCTTGAATAACGACTTCGTAATCGTGCGTACACCCTGCGTACCATCCTGATCGATGCCCTGGCTGGCATGAAGGATTTCCAGACTGAACACTACCGCCAACACGGTCATGGCGACGGGCTTGACCGCGGTGGTAGCGATATTCGTCACCGTCCGATAGGCATCGGGATATTTACCCGCCGGAGTCTGAGTCAACAGGCTTGATATTGTCGGATCCATCCCCTGGCTGATCTGGTTCAGCAGGGATCTTAACCCATCCTTGAAATCAAACATGATACGGTCGGACCTTCGTTACACAAGAGTCTTGAACAAGGCGGCGGCGGCAATGATGATCGCGCCGCCGACGATCTTCCACACGCCATTTTGAATCTGGGGAGAGTTATGGTCGGACAGACCGCCACCCAAGGTGACGGCACCCCACACCGCCCAGAAACCGCCACCGACAACGACCCAGGTCGCAAGCGTGCTCAACACGTTCGTCACGACACCATTCGCGTCGGCGGCAAGAACCGCCGAACCCGCCTCAATAACCGTAGTGGTAAACATTATCTTCTCCTTAGCGATCTTTTTCCAATACCCGTGAGCGCACATGGGTGCGCTCACGGCCTGCTCATTCATCATCCCCGAAACGTTCCGGGGATGAAGGACATAAGGACAACGATGAATTTTTCAGCGGTCGAACGTTCGACGAGCCATGAGACCCGCCCCGGCCAGGACCATCAAACCGGCCGAGACGGCGGCGGCAACACGTGAATGATTCCTGATCATCCTTATTTCCTCCTTGGATCGATTGGTGGTAAAACTCAAGAACCTTAGAAAAGAGCCGGCTGGACGCAACGGCCTGGAACAGGCTCGATGTCGGCTACGCGAATGATCCCGTTAAGTTCGATATCCCCAGCCTGGACACTGACCATGCGTGCACGCTTCCTCCGCCAGTACGCGCGATTATGC
Source organism: Bifidobacterium sp. MSTE12 (assembly GCF_000513015.1). Lineage (NCBI taxonomy): Bacteria > Bacillati > Actinomycetota > Actinomycetes > Bifidobacteriales > Bifidobacteriaceae > Bifidobacterium > Bifidobacterium sp. MSTE12. The sequence goes on from NZ_AZYA01000019.1 coordinate 34,792, forward strand.
GAGTGGCTGGCATGATGAATGGCCCGACCGATCACACTGGGATCCTTTTCTATCCATTCGGCGAATCTCGTGAAGCGTTCGTCTTCGCTCAATGCGGCCGTGTCCTCATCGGGATGAGCCTGCCGGTACAAACTCACCAGACTTTTACGCGCATACGACGGCACGCCGCCATAGACGCCAAACTCGGCATTGATGGCCGCGCCCCACGCAGCACACTGAGCCTTGACGGGACACGTGGAGCAATACGTTTTCGCATGCGCCACCGTGTCGGGATGCGCGCCATCCGCGAAAAACAACTCATCGGCACGAGCCGGTGGGAGTGTCGAACACTTCGATGCCGAACGCCACGACCGCGTTGAACCGGTTGATCCGAATCCTTCCATCATTAACCCCTTAAACCTTGGGAAAACATTGAAAACATGGGCTTATCGAGCCATGGGAGTGGCTTCGCGCGCGGCAAGGGTCTCACGAATCCGTTCGACGCCATAGCCGGATCGAAGCAAATCCAGGACGTGCGTTGCGCGTGAATCCGCCACGCAATCCCCGGGATTCGTGTATCCCAGAACCTGCTGCACGTGCTCGCAGCCACGGGAATGCACATGGACACGGGAGACCGGGGAGGAATCCGCGAAAGCCCCTGTGGAAGGCCGTGGAACACTCATCTGGCTCGTCACCTGTGTCCAGTTACGCTCCAACCGTTCGGGAGTGAACGCCACGGACCTCCAAAACGGCTGGCCGGCATCCAACGCCCACCGAGCGGTACGCTCCACCCGCTCCACGCCAAACGCGGCCACAAGACGGGCAGCCGCCGCAAGCTGCCTGCGCTCGAACCTCGTATGGGACTCCTCGGATTTGAACGGCGCGAGCTCAACACGAGCGGACTCACGCAGTGAAGCCATCAACGAAACAACCCGCTGCGCATCCCCACCCGCATCCCGAGCGGTGGGAGCATCGTCCCCACGGATGGCATCGGGCATCCGTCCGTCAGGCCCATCCGGGAAACCACCGTCGGAAATCGCCACCACATCGCCTTCATCCCCTTCAAGGGGATAAAGAGGTTTAATGGATGGTTTAATGGATGGTTTGTGGTCCACCAGTGAACCCCCGCTCCGTGCACCGGTGAACCCTCGCTCACGATTCTCACGCATTTCCCCACTGAGCGGGGGCTCATTTTGAACCCCCGCGGAAACCGCGGAATCATGCGATTCCTCACGAGGGGTCATTTTGAGCCCCCGCCCCTCCCGTGAGTCGTCCACGGTCAATTCCACATGCAGATCCCAGACCACGGGACGACGGTCGATACGATAATGGGCGACCTTTAACTGGTCGCCACGACTGATGAGCCCCTGCTCTTCAAGGCGCCTTAAAATACGCTTGATGGTGCTTCTGGACAGGTGGGACTGCTCGACAAGAGTGGCAATGCTCGGGAAGGCATCCCGCCCTTCATCGTCCGCACGGTCCGCAAGATACACGAGTACCAGACGCGCGGACGCATCCGCACCTACAGGGGCTCGCCTCAACGCCCAATCAACTGCCGCAACACTCATTAGTGCTTCCTAACCATAAAAGTTCCGGTATTCATCGACCATCGTCCGCAATGAACCACTTCGGCCCTAGAATCGTGTATAGTGAGAAGCGGTTCATGGGTTTCCTCGCTTTGGGCCCATGGCCAAAACATTGAAAACTCTCCCTCCTGCCTAACCCCGGGAGGGAGCTTCCATATGCAAGCTGATCACGCATTTTTCATATCCTGTGAGCGACCTAATAGTGAATCTGTAGAAATCTGAAATAAATCTGCAATGATGTTTATTTCCGCTGTTGTAAATGCAGTCTGATTATTGATTTTTCTTGTTACTGCTGGTCTAGATATATTGAGTGCTCTAGCTAAGTCGGATTGTGACATGTTATTTGCAATTAGTAGAAGTCTGATAGTTTTACCTATCGTATCTGATGATAACTTTATGTAACTCATGGTCACATATAATAGTCACCATTGGTTATTTCTGAGATCATCGGAGTGTCGTCTTGCTAATTTAGGGAATTTCTGGTTACCATATGTAATGTGAAAACAGTCGAAAAGAAACCAGCGGCGACGAAGAAACGCGGTTTGCAAGACCTCGTTAGTTTTAATCTGCGAATGATGATGGCCGCAAGAAGCATGAACCAGCAGGATATGGCGGATGTCCTTGGTGTTACAAGGCCAGCAGTTTCGCAGAAGTTCTCTGGGAAACATCCGTGGAGCTTGGACGATATAGAAAAAGCCTCCGAATTCTTTAATGTGAATCCGGAGGCGTTGGTAGCGGGGCATGGATTTGAACCATGGACCTCTGGGTTATGAGCTTCATAAACCTAGATGAGCCTAGGAACAAGGTTGCGGTCTAACGTGAGTTTTCAGGCCGTCAAAATCCATGCCCTGCGTATTCGACTGTCGTTGATTGCATCAACGACAGATGAACCTCCTTCGTAATCGTCTTCGTACTTGCTGATGATGGCGATTGCCTTCGCTGGAGTAAGAGATGGGTCGGTCAGGACGTCAAGGGTGACGCCTACGAACTGCGCAGCCTTGAACATATCGTTTATTGCCCAGTTACTGTCGCCGTTCATCATTCGCGATAGGTTCTGAGGTTTACGTCCGATGTAGGTCGCAAGATCTTTGCGATATTTGCCCTCAATTTGCATCAGCATATTGAGGTTAAGGATGGCTACATCCTGCGGGCTGACCTCAACGGCTGGCATTGTAGTTGTAGTTGTCATGCTAAGAATTGTACTTATGAGCGATTAGTTATGCAATTCTGACCAAATAATTATCAAAATCGACACTCCAATAATCATAATAGATTAGTTGTGTTATATTTATCTGCATGGTGACTAATCAAAATCAATTAAATATGCTCAAGATAAGCAAGAGGGCATCGGGGCTTATCAAGGAAAACGGACGCACTCAACGAGAAGTCGCCGAGGCGATTGGCTTATCCGAACAGGTCTTCTCCAACAAACTCACTGGCGTTCGTTCTTTCACCATGAAAGACATTTCGGTACTTGCCGATTTCTTCAAGGTGTCGACCGATTACTTGCTTGGACGGATTGATACCTTGTGGCCGATTGTTGGGGGCGGGCCGGGCTCGGAGAGTGCCGATGATGAAGTGCGATGTCCATGAGTTTCTGCGACCAGTGGCGGAGAAAAGGAAGGCCCCGTTCCGTCGGAAGTGAAAGACCACGGAACAGGGCCGGGGTACGAACCTCCCGCGACCGATAACCGGCGAAAGTACCGGTCAGGCATTGTCTCTAACGAAGAAAGGTCCACACAATGAACATAGTAGCCGAAACAGTCATCCATGATGTCGCCGATCCGAGTCATTCGGCTCGACATGCCGTCGGGCGAGATATGCCGCTCACGGGTTCAGTGCCGGATGAATCGGATTATTGGATGTGCCTGTCCATCCGTTATGGACACGGAGCGACGGTCTGTCTCCTCTCGGCTGTGGCTTTGTCCGATGTCGGCACTACGGCCGGCATAATGGTATCCATCCTGATTCTAATCCCGTTGGCTCTCCTCGGGGTCCTCCTTGTAGCCATGGGTCTGTGGTGCCATGGGAACCCACTGGACGCTCGTGACCTGTCCATGTGGTCCATGGGAACACACATTGAGGAAGTAGGGAAGCAGAGATGACCGTCAATCATAACGATCCCATGTCGGAACAGTTCTATGCCGACCTCGACCACATTATGGAGCGTATCACGGGCATCGTCGGTGAGGTTGACGCCACGATGACTATCGGCGAGATCGTTCGTCTCGCCTATTTACAGGGTATCGGGGACACACTCCGTGGATTCAGCCGGCTCATCAGCCAGCATTCGTCCATCAAACCAACCGTCCTAGGTGGCATCGTCGATGCCGAATCCTATGGGAAATCCATGCATGAGCTCGATGCCATGACCGATAGAGGCGGACGCATCGCATCCATGCTCGCCCATCCCGCGTGGAAGGAGAACTGACCCATGTGGACCGTATGTTTTATCCTCCTTGCCATTCTGCTCGTTCCCGGTCTGCTCATGACATGGAGTTTGTGCCGACCGGCGGCGGTCGGTGACGAGATCGCATCCCGGCTTGTGAAGTCGCATACGGCCTCACAAGCAACGGAAAGGGAAGACTGACATGGAAGCCATGTATCTGGTATTCACTATCGCGGTATTCTGCTGCCTCGGCCTGCTTACCCCGCTCCTATACGCCGTCCTGACGGCGGGAAGTCTGCTCGCGCGTCTCCTGCACGCCATCATGACACTCATCGGAAGGGGTGCGCGATGAGTTGGCAGTGCACGAGCTGGGCGTTGCGCGAGGCCCCGTGCCCGACCGCCACGTCACGCCTTGTCCTGATTGCCCTGGCCGACCGCTGCCAGCCCGACGGGCGTAGCGCTTGGCCCACGATTGACACGCTGATGCTCGAGGCCCACTGCTCAGAGGCCTCGGTCCGTCGCGCCCTGCGTGATCTCGAGAAGGCCGGCGTGATCCGCCGTGGCAACCAGAGCCTCGCACAATGGAACGAACACGGCGAATACATCGCCAAACCATACCGTTCCATCGTGTGGGAATGTTGCATGGGCGTCACATTGGAGAAAGTCGCCCTGAAACCCGGCCGCCAAGCGAGACAGGCCCGCACCGAGAGGAAGGAGATCCACGGCACTGTCAAAATGACAGGGCTGGAAAACGTTGGGGGCAAGCCGATCCACGACATCGACGAAAGAACAGGACCGCACGGGCTCGGCTCCGACAGCCCTGTCATCGGTGACAATACAGCCCTGTCATCGGTGACAGACCCATATATGAACAAATATATAAACAAATACCCCTCTCTCCCTATGGGAGATCTCCCCGCAAGCGGGAAGGACCTCGCAAGCGGAACACGAAACGGCATAATCGGCGGACGGGAGGCGGCACGGAGCGTGGTGGACCGGCTCACGCTCGTACGTTCCGGGCTCTCGCTGCCCACACCGGAACCATCCGGACGGGACCTCGCCAAGGCATCCGGGCTCATCGCCCACATCGCTGATGCTGCCGGCATCGACGAGACGGTCGCGGCGGCCCGTGTCGCCGACGTCATTGATTGGATTCCTGCGAACACGTACTGGCTGGCCCGTATCCTCACGGTCCGGGACCTCGCCCGTGTCTGGGACCGTCTGGCGAACGACTACGCGGTCTCCCGGATCGAACGCCGACGTTCGTTCGACGCCTCGACACACACCCATGACGGGCAGGCCCATGCGACTGCGCCGTCCGGGCCGCATGTGACACGTCACGTGCATTCCGTGACCTGCACGCACGTCCTGGCCGACATGAAACCCCACGAAAGCGAATATAGCCATGAAGGAAGCTTACGCCATGGCAAACCTAGCGAATGGTACACGGCGTGCAGGCGGCATGCCGACGAACTCAACCGTCGGGAAGGGATCGGGATGACATGATGAACGAGACGAACGGCCGGGTGGCGGGGGTTTGTGCCGGTCTGCCGTTGGGTATCCAGGACCTCATGTGGGGCACCGACAACGAACGGGTCAAGAACAAGTCCGACCGTCGCGTCCTGAAGACCACCGCGCGGATCCTGTGCGACATGTGCCCCATCCAGGCCGAATGCATCGCGCAGACCATCATCTCCCGTGAACAGCACGGGCGCGTGGGCGGGATCGACGTCAAGGCAAGGCGTCTATTGCGCCACCGCGCCGAGGAGGACGGCGTGGACCTGTCCGACTCCAGTCCCGCCCGTCTCCGGAACCTGACGGTATGGGTGCGCGAGCATCCCGAACTCGTCAGGGAGGTGCGCATGCAGTCCTCGACCCGCGAGGGCCGCCGGCGCAGGAGCGAGGACCAGTACGCCTATCGGCAGAGAGTCGCGGTCCGACGGTCCTCCGATTGGATCCGGACCCATGCCGACAACGGCGGGAGCGAGAGGGAAACACAACCAGACGGAAAAGGAGACCGGACATGAGCCGCACAGCGCGTATTCCACGCATCATCGCCATGGCGAACATGAAGGGCGGGGTCGGCAAGACCACCAGCACCATCTGCACCGCCCTCGCCCTCAGCCGTCTCGGCCGCAAGGTCGAGGTCAGGGACATCGACCCGCAGGGCAGTGCGACGCTCTGGGCGTCCAAGGCCCGCGCCGCGGGCGACCCTCTGCCGTTCGACGTACTGGTCGCCAACCGTTTCACGGTCGCCGTCCCGCCATCGGATCCGGACACGTGGGTGCTCGTCGACACCCCGCCCAGCCAGTCCGACCTGATCGCAGCTGCGGTCGACGCGAGCACGCTGGTCGTGCTCGTCAGCACGCCCGGCGGTCTCGACCTAGACCGCATGTGGGAGACGTCCCAAGCCATCGACAGGCCCAGCAGCGTGCTCCTGACCCAGGTCAGGGCGAACACCGTCGCGTTGAGACGGGCCGAACGATACCTCGCCGAGCGGGGGCTGGCGCGGTTCGACGCGATGATCCCGTTCAGGGAGTCGATACGCAGGTCGAGCGAATCCGGCCGCCTGCCGAACGCAAGCGGGTACGGGCTGGTGGCCCACGAGCTCATCGAAGCGTTCGCGGGACTCGAACAGGGAAGGATGTGACCCGTTATGAACATCAGCAAGCCGATCGACACGGCATCCAGACTCCAGGCGACCTTCACCGCGGCATCCTCCGACGGGTGTGACGCGCGGGGTGCCGGACGGACCGTTCACGCGACGTTCAGCCTCGAGGCGGAACTGCATCGCCGTCTCAAGCTCACAGCCGCTATGAAAGGTGTGACCATGAGCGACATGGTCTCCTCATGGATCGAGTGGCATTGTCCCCCAGTCTAATCACCATATGGGTCGGCTCACCCGAGCGTCGGATGAAGCGTATAAGCATTTGAGTGTATAAAGAGCATCATGGAATGGCAGGGGAGACGGAGCGGCGGTATTCTGCCATTGCTGGAGGAAACCAGGGCAATAAAAAGAGGGCGCCGGAGTGCGTCTGTGATGCACGGGAATGTGACTATACGGTGGGTAGCGAGTAGCAGGAGCGACAGTTAAGAGGTATGATGTCTGATGAATAGTGGTGTCGCGCCACATCGAATTCAAGGAGGAATCATGGCGGAATCGGTATTCATTGTCGGGGCATATGCCTCACTGCCTCGGTCCCGTGAGGATCAGTGCGACTACTACCGGCTTCTCGGTCGCCAGAGATGGATTAACGGTGCCGAGATTCCCTTTCCAGGAGATTTAGCTGATGTTGAGTCGCGGCGGTGGTTGGCCAAGGTACTGCCCACACATTGGCATGCCAATACCATCACCGCTATTCCCGGTACCATGCAGCACGTATGGAAGAATCCGAACTTCGGCCTGGCCAGTCCCGACGTGGACGGCCGCATGGCCGCGTTGATGATGATGGGTGATCTGCATACGGCGTTCGAAGATTTCACCCAACGCAGGGGTTCGGCCGACGTGGCCTATGTAGAAATCCACACTGCGCCAACCAGGTTGAGTGATGCCAGTGCTATGGCCATGTCTTTGGAAGCCATGGCTGACTGGGACTGGCATGGCGCCAAGCTGGTGATTGAGCACTGTGACCGTTACGTCGAAGGGCAGAAACCGGAAAAGGGCTTCCTTCCAATCGAGTCGGAGATTGAGCTGGCACGAGACACCGGCATCGGAATCATCATTAATTGGGGACGTTCGGTGGTTGAGAGTCGTGTCGCCCGAACAGCCGAAGATCATGTCCGTGCCGCCCGTGAAGCAGGAGTACTTAAAGGGCTGATGTTTTCCGGAGCAGGCCCTGATGAGACGCAATATGGCTATGCCTGGATTGATGGTCACCTGCCGATGGCCCCTGATGAACCAACCTCGCTGATGGATGTTGAACGGATTCGTGCCTGCGTATGTGCGGCGGACGATGCCGTAGACTATATCGGCGCCAAAGTCGTGGTGCCCGAGGACGCCACGCTGACCGAACGTCTCGAATTCCTATCTCACATTCACGATGCGGTGGTGCTCTGATGACCGCACGAACCTATCTCACCTTTGATATTGGTGGTACCAAAATCGCCTCAGCCTTCGTGACATTGCCCGACCGTATTCATCAGGGTAAGTACGAGCGCGACGAAAAGCCGCAAGTGCAGGACCTCCAAGAAATACCCACCCAAGCTGACCTCGGGGGGACAGTGCTGTGTAGGAGGTTGGTCGACTGCGCCCGCGGACGACTGAAAGAGGCGGCAAAACCCGGTGGAATGCCTATCGCCGGCATCGGCATTGCGACTGCCGGTGTTCCCGACTCGCGCAATGGCGTAATCCTCTCGGCCACCGATATTCTGCCGGGATGGCGTGGACAGCGCGTCTATGACGCGTTCGCCGCGGCTACCGACATCCCGGTCCATATGATTGGTGACGTCGGTGCCCATGGTATTGGCGAAGCCATATTCGGAGCGGGAAGTGGCAATGAAGTGGTGCTGTCGCTAGGAGTGGGTACGGGTATCGGCGGTGCGCTGATTGTTAATGGACGTCTTTTTACTGGTGCGCATGGCGCGGCCGGACACTTGGGTCATGTCGCTAGTAGGTTGGGCAAGGGATTCCGTTGCTCCTGCGGCACTATGGAAGGCCATATTGAGCCGGTCGCCTCCGGTACGGGACTCAGAGATCTTTACAACGTTACGTTGCCGGTCAATGTCGCCGACGCCACCATGGTCCCTGACGGAGTCGAGGTTGCACGCCGCGCTATGGCCGGCGAGGAACACGCCATGCGTACGATTGAGGCCAGCGCTCATGCTCTGGGCTTCGTACTTGGTGGCATAGCTAATACTGTCGATCCCGATGTGGTCATTGTCTCCGGCTCGGTGGTCAAAGCGGGCCCGCAGTGGTGGGATGCGCTGCGCAGCGGATTCGTGGCCTCGGCCCTGCCCTTGATTCGTCCGACACCATTAATTGAAGGCGAACTCGGTGGTTCGGCCCCACTGATCGGTGCCGCTGTCGCCGCCGAACGATCTTTCTTCCATGCGTGATCCGCTGGGTGCGCCGCCGCTCCGTTGAGCGCGACCAAAGCGCGCATGTCTATAAATAATCCTGTACATCGAAACCAAGTGAAGGGAACTAGCTATGCATCCTGCGATCGAAGCAATAAAAGGTGGACTGGTGGTCAGTTGCCAAGCATATCCGGGCGAGCCGCTGCGCCATCCGGAGACCATGGCGCAGATGGCGATGGCGGCTGTGGAAGGTGGCGCGGTCGGTATCCGCTGCCAAGGCCTATCCGATATCGCCGCCATCAAGGGACAGGTTGAAGTGCCGGTGATTGGCATCTGGAAAGACGGCCGTGAGGGAGTGTATATCACGCCGACACTGCGCCATGCTCGTTGCTGCGCATCCGCTGGCGCCGACATCGTCGCCATCGATGCGACCGGTCGGCCACGGCCTGACGGCCGCACCTATGCCGATACCGTCCGTGCGTTGCATGACGAAGGCATCGTTGTTATGGCTGATTGTGGTTCCTTTGCCGATGCTGAGCGTGCGGTCGAAGCCGGCAGCGATATTATTTCCACCACGCTGTCCGGATACACAGGGGAGCGCAAGAAAACCGATGGTCCGGATTTCGACCTGCTCGGGCGGATGGTCGCGGCCTTTGGCGATGCCACGCCAGTACTGTGCGAAGGTCGTATCCATACACCTGACCAACTCACCCAGGTGATGGCCATGGGAGCGTGGGCAGCGGTTGTCGGCACCGCCATCACACATCCCACATCGATTACGCGTTGGTTTGCGGCGCGTATGTGAGACATAGCATCCTTGTGACCTCGGTGTTCGGAATCGCCCGGATATCAGCATGAGGAGGCCCTCCCGCCGACTGGTTAAGTAGCCAGGTATTAGAGTTACGTCTCGTTGAGATGATGCGCGTGCACCGGCGCGATGGCGGATGGAAGAGTGCCTCCCGATACACGGTTGTGGCGAGCCGACGGATGTCAGCGTGCTGAGGAACCAGAAAGAGACACAATTTGACAACAGACATCAGACATCATATGATTTTGATAGTTCTGACGTCAGATAACTATCCGTGGCAGAGAAGCCTAGCTGGGGAGTGTCCGACGGTCCGGGCGGCAATCGTCTGGCGCCGCAGAACAGGTTCGCAACAAACTCGAGGAAGAGGAGTGACCATGAAACGTAAAATGTTCAGAGTAGCGGTCGCCGCCACGGTGGCCGGGTTGATGGCGTTGGCTGGTTGTGGTTCGTCGGGTGGTACCTCGGCATCCGGTACGGTGGTGAAGGACACCATTACCGCGCAAGTGGCGTATTCCAGCCGTGACTTTAATCCGTTGTCAACGTCGATGGCCCTGCCGATGAGCGGTAACTGGCATGTTACCGAGGCCTTGTACACTCTTGATATGTCCACCGGTAATTTGACTTCCGGTTTGGCCAAGGGCGATCCCGAGAAGATTTCCGACACCGAGTACAAGGTCGCCATTCGTGACGGGGCCAAGTTCTCCGATGGCAATTCGGTGACCGCCAACGATGTGAAAACATCATTCGACCGCATGATGGTCGAAGGCAGTGTATATCAGCCGATGCTGAAATTCATCGACACCATCGAGACCGACGGGGATAACGCCTTGACCTTCAAGCTCAAGACCCCATTCAACTTGGTCAAGGAGCGCATGTCGCTGGTGCACGTGGTACCAGCCTCGCAATCGGACGAAGATCTGAAAAAGAAGCCGATCGGCTCGGGTCCGTGGAAGTACACGGAGATTAATGATCAACAGGTCAAATTCGACAGGAACGACCTGTATAACGGCGACTTCCCGGCGCAGGCCGCCCACATGGTATGGAATGTCAACGTGGATGACACCGCCCGTGTCACCGCCATGCAATCGGGACAGAACGACATCATGGAGAATGTGCCCGCTAATGCCTTCCAGACCTTGAAGTCTGCCGGTTCCGACATTCAGACCGTCGGCGGCTTCAACCAGGCCTTTATCATGTTCAATACGAAGAAGAAGCCCTTCGATGACAAGCGTGTGCGTCAGGCAGTGTTCTATGCGATCAATGTGGACAATCTGATTAAGAACCAGCTTTCCGGAGAGGCCAAGCCGCTGACCGGTTTCATGCCGGAAGACAGCAAATACTATAATAAGGCCTCCACCGTGTACTCTTACAACGTGGATAAAGCCAAGGAGCTGATGGCGGCAGCCGGTGTGACGTCCCCAATCAGTTTCACGCTATATACCACTGATCAGACTTGGATTACCCAGCTGGCTCCGCAGATCAAGAATGATTTGGCGGCCATTGGCATGAATGTGGATATCCAGTCGATGAAGTCTTCCGCACTGTTCCCGACAATTACCGATAAGGATGACGCCGATTTCTCAATGGTGCTCGCCCCCGGAGATCCGACTGTGTTCGGCAACGATCCCGATGTGCTACTGAATTGGTGGCTTGGCGATTCGACATGGACTCGCCAACGCACTTTCTGGTATGGCACGGATGGATACAACAAGCTTCACGAACTCATGGAGAAGGCCACTGCGACCTCAAGCACGGACCAGCGCCAAAGCTATTGGAATCAGGCGATGGATGTTGTCGCCGACGAAGTACCGATATACGGCCTGTTCCATCGTAATATCTCCACTGCCGTCCGTCAGGGGTCCTTCTCCAAGGTCAGCCCCATCGGTACCACGGGTCTGTACCTACTCAACAGCAAAATCGGCTGATGCATCGTTCCCGGGCACGGTTTGGGACGTTACCGTGCCCGGGGCGCACATCAATTTTCATATGAGAAATGAGGGTTGACATTTGAGTAACTTACTCCGTTTACTGGGGCGACGATTGGTCTCCTTGCCATTCGTGGCGTTCGGCGTTGTCTTCTTGGTATTCTTCCTCATGTCGTTCTCACGGTATGATCCGGCCGCCACGGCGCTCGGTGAGAATGCCACCGCGGCCCAGCTCGAGGCCTATCGCCATGAGATGGGATTCGACCGACCATGGTATGCGCAATTCCTCTCCTATCTGGGAGGTTTGTTCCGAGGGGATCTCGGCACATATGGCGTTAATCGTGACTCAGTATCATCACGTATCGCCCAGGCCTTCCCGATTACACTGCAACTGACGTTCATCGCATTGGTGATTGCGGTGGTCTTCGCCGTGATCTTTGGCGTGCTCGCAGCCCTGTACCGCGATACATGGGTTGATCAGGCCATACGAGTGATTTCCATCGTTGCGATTGCGACCCCGAGCTTCTGGCTGGGTGTTTTGATGATTTACATCTTCCAGATCAAGTTGTCTTGGCTGCCTGGAGCTGGTATGTTGCAGCCATTTCTCGATAATCCGACCGCTTATCTGAGGCGCATGGCCATGCCGGCCTTCTCGCTGGGATTACCGGTTGCCGGCCAGCTGACACGCATCATCCGTACTTCGATGGTCGAGGAACTGGACAAGGACTATGTGCGCACTGCCATCGGTTCCGGCGTACCTAAGAGCGTTGTGATTGCGCGCAATGTGTTTCGTAACGCGCTGATCACCCCGGTGACTACCCTCGGCATGAAGATCGGCTACCTCATGGGAGGCGCAATCATCACTGAGATCATCTTTGCCTTGCCCGGCATGGGTACGGCGCTGTTCGAAGGCATTAATGGCAATGAGCCGATTCTGGTCCAAGGCGTGGTACTAATCGTGGCGCTTGCGTTCGTCGTGATCAATATCGTCGTTGATCTGCTCTATGTCCTCATCAACCCGCGTATCAGGGAGGTCTGATATGTTATTTGGCAAACGAACAATCGCCGACGCCGTTTCCAAGCCTGGTGTCGGGTTCCATAAATTCGGCAATATGACAATCGGTGCCAAGCTGGCTCTGACCTTCATGGGTTTATTGGTTTTGGTGGCTGTGTTCGCTCCGTTGATCTCCCCACAGGATCCGTTGGCGATCACCTTGAGTTATCAGCCACCTAGCAGCGATCATCTTTTCGGAACCGACCAAGTGGGTCGTGACGTGATGTCGCGTGTTTTCTACGGTGCCCGCTATTCGTTGGTGATCGGTCTGCTCTCGATCCTCTTCGCCCTGATTCTTGGCGTGATCATCGGTGCCGTCGCAGCGGTGAGCCGTACGTGGATTTCCGAGATCATCATGCGAGTTCTCGACGTGTTTATGTCGGTGCCGGGCATCGCCTTGGCCGCTGTGTTCGTTTCGATTCTCGGCCAGTCGATGATTGGCATCATCATCTCCATCGGCATTCTGTATGTACCGCAGATCGCCCGCATCGTGCGTGCCAATATCATCAGCGAATATGGCAAGGACTATGTGCGTGCCGTAATCGTTTCCGGTGCTCGCGCCCCGTGGATTCTCTACAAGCACGTCACGCGTAACATCGCTGCCCCGGTGATGGTATTCACCACGCTGTGCGTTGCTGATGCCATCGTATTCGAGGCTTCACTGAGCTTCATCAACCTGGGCATTCCTGAGCCGACCCCCACTTGGGGCAATATCCTGTCCTCCGCCAAGGAAGGTGTGATTTTCGGCTACTGGTGGCAGGCGATGTTCCCTGGTTTAGCGATTATGATCACGGTACTTTGTCTCAATATCCTGTCCGAAGGCATTACCGATGCCATGGTGGCCGCACCCACTGCGACCGTTACCAAGACGGCCGCGGACGCTGAGGCTGAGCGTAAGGAGGATCGTATCCTCACCGATCCCGTTGCTGCATACAAGGAGCAGCATGAGGCGCTGGTCGAATCCTTGACCAAGCTGCGCGAAGCCGAGTTGAAGCGTACGGACCGTTTCCAACCAACGAGCACCGAACCCCCAGTGATCGAGGTCAAGGATCTATGCATCCAGTTTCCTCGTCATGGAGACGTCAATGTTGTGGATCACCTGAGCTTCTCGGTGCGTCCCGGCGAGACGATGGGCCTGGTCGGCGAGTCCGGTTGCGGCAAATCCATCACCTCTCTGGCCATTATGGGCCTTCTGGATCCCAAGGCCAAAATCAGCGGGCAGATTCTGTTCGATGGCAAGGATTTGGTCAAACTCAGCGCCAAGGAGCACAATGCCTTGAGAGGCCACGAGATGGCCATGGTCTATCAGGATGCCTTGAGTTCGTTGAACCCCTCAATGCTTATCAAGTCACAGATGAAGCAGCTGACTCGTCGTGGCGGCACGCGCAGTGCTGAGGAATTACTTGAACTGGTAGGACTTGATCCCAAGCGTACATTGGAGTCTTATCCCCATGAGTTGTCCGGCGGTCAGCGTCAGCGCGTGCTCATCGCCATGGCCCTGACTCGTGACCCTAAGCTCTTAGTGTGTGATGAGCCTACTACTGCGCTTGACGTAACCGTGCAGAAGCAGGTCATAGAACTCTTGAACGAGTTGCGCGAGAAGTTGGGTTTCGCAATGATTTTCGTGTCTCATGATCTCGCTCTGGTGGCCAAGGTCGCTCACTCGATCACCGTGATGTACGCCGGTCAGGTCGTCGAACAGGGCTCCACCAAGGAGATTCTCACAGATCCCCGTCATGAGTACACCCGCGGCCTGCTAGGTTCGGTCACATCAATTGAGGCTGGTGCCGCCCGCTTGCATCAAGTGCCTGGCACGGTACCCAGTCCGGCCGACTTCCCGAAGGGCGATCGATTCGCCCCACGTAGCAGTCACCCTGATGTCGGACTCAATACCCGACCCATTATGAAGCAGGTGCCTGGAACCTACCATTGCTATGCGGCATTGCCATTGCCATCAGACTCTGATGCGACGTCCGGCATAGTCGCCACTGTCGAAACCGAAGGAGGTGCACGATGAGTCAGGTCATGTCAGATCACACGCAGGCTGATCCCCGCGCTCCGATCATCGAGCTTAAGGATGCGGAGGTGGTTTTCACAACGCGAGCCGGTTCGGGATTGTTCCACAAGAACAGAATCACCGCGGTCAATAAGGTGAACCTGAAGCTCATGCCCGGTCAGACCATCGGCATTGTCGGCGAGTCCGGCTGCGGTAAATCCACCACCGCTAACATCATGTGCGGACTGCAACAGGTTACGTCGGGCAAGGTCTTCTTCAAAGGTCAAGACGTGACCCACCGCACCGCCAAAGAACGCATGGCCATCGGTCGCGTGGTTTCCGTGGTCTTTCAGGATCCGGCGACTGCCCTCAACGCGCGCATGAGCGTGATCGACCAGCTCATTGATCCACTGGTCGTGCATAAGCTGGGTGACAGGAAAGCCAGACTCAATCGGGCTGAGGAACTGATCCATATGGTCGGACTCCCTAGCCAGGTGCTGGGTGCTTTGCCGGGCCAGCTGTCCGGCGGTCAGCGTCAGCGTGTGGCTATTGCGCGCGCCTTGAGCCTCAACCCGGATGCCATCATCGCCGATGAACCGACCTCGGCACTGGACGTGTCCGTCCGTGCGCAGATTCTCAACCTATTGAGTGATCTGAAGAAAACATTGGGCTTGTCGATGGTGTTCATCAGTCATGACATCCAAACCGTGCGCTACATCTCGGACCAAGTCGTGGTAATGAACAAGGGCACGATCGTCGAACGTGGCGCAACCATATCGGTGATGCGCGATCCGCAGGATGACTATACCAAAATCCTCATGGGCGCCGCGCCCTCGCTGTTGCATCCGACCGCCGCTGAATGCGCGTGATCCTATCAATCACCACATCCATTAATCACTAAGGAGACACTACTATGACCCAACATTTCCACGGCGTCATTCCCCCCGTCGTCACTCCGTTGACTGCCGACGGTCAGCTGGATCTGTCGAGCTTCCGGCGTTCGTTGGATCGTATGATTACGGCCGGCGTGCATGGTGTATTCACCCTCGGTTCATCTGGTGAGGTCGCTTTCTCCACCGATGGGCGACGCAAAGACATCATTGAGGCCGTTATGAAGATCGTCGATGGCCGTGTTCCGGTGTTTGTCGGCTGCATCGATACCGAGACCGACCGTGTTATCGAACATGCCATTGAGGCCGAAAAACTCGGTGCCTCGGCCATTGTCGCCACCGCGCCTTTCTATGCGCTGGGCGGATTACCGGAAATCGAGCGCCACTTTCGTCTCATTCACGAGGCCGTGCCTGAACTGCCGTTGTTCGCCTATGACATTCCGGTGTGTGTGCATGTCAAGCTATCGAATGACATGCTGATTCGGCTTGGTAGGGATGGTGTTCTGACGGGCGTCAAGGATTCCTCAAACGACGATGTGGCGTTTAGGTTCCTCGTGGATGCCAACGCGGATGCGGGCCACCCACTCACCCTGCTTACTGGTCAGGAGATCGTAGTCGATGGTGCCTATATGGCGGGTGCCGATGGTTCGGTGCCGGGGCTGGGCAATGTGGAGTGCACAGGGTACGTGCGCATGTGGAATGCCTATCAGTCCGGTGACTGGGAGACCGTACGTGCTGAGCAGGCCAAATTAGCACGGCTGATGGCCATTGTGAATGTGACGCAAGGAGTTTCCGGCTTCGGCGCGGGTGTCGGCGCATTTAAGACGGCAATGGCACTACTGGGCGTATTCGATACGAATCAGATGCCTAACCCCGTATTGCCGCTTCAAGGCGAGAATGTTGCGGCTATCGCAAGAGTGCTTGTCGATTGCGGTATGGAGCTGAAACGTACACCGGCCGAGGTGAGCGCATCGACGCGCTAAGAGTCGATGATCCCCCTAGCCGGAATGGTCCCGCTCCAACTGGGGGATATCGAGAATCGTTGGAAAGGAACCGCCATGGCGGAAGTAGTCATTGTCAAAAATGAGGATGAAGCAGGCGAATTGGTCGCTCAATGCGCCGCCACGCTCATCGAATCGAAGCCGGATGCCGTACTGGGTTTAGCCACGGGCTCTAGTCCTCTTAAGGTTTATAGGCATCTGGCCGGAAGAGTCAAGGCCAACCACATCGATGTGTCTCAGGTCAGCGGCTATGCGCTCGACGAGTATCTCGAGTTGCCATTGACTCACCCGGAGTCGTATCACGCTACCATCAAACGTACGGTTACCGATGTAATCGGGCTTGATCCGCAGAAGGTTCATGTGCCGGGTGACGCGTTAAATGGCGCATCAATGAATGATGCCAAGGTGATGCGTGGTGCCGGGGCGGCTTATGATCGCGCCATCGAGGCGGCTGGTGGCGTTGATATGCAGATTCTCGGCATAGGCACCGACGGCCATGTGGGTTTCAATGAGCCAGGCAGCTCACTGGCTTCCGGTACGCGCATCAAGACGTTGGCCAGACAGACTCGTGTCGACAACGCACGATTCTTCGGCGGCAACCTCGACGAAGTGCCCACCCATTGCATCACCCAAGGCATCGGCACGATTCTTAAAGCCCGGCATCTGGTATTGCTTGCCTTCGGCACGGGCAAGGCGAATGCTGTGGCCGCAACGGTGGAGGGACCGGTGTCCGCCAGTTGCCCGGCCTCAGCGCTGCAGTTACATCCACATGTCACGGTGGTTATCGATGAGGCGGCGGCCGGCAAACTGCATAATGTCGACTATTACCGCTGGGTCACTGACAACAAGCCGGACTGGCAAGGCATCTGAAACGGGAAAGCAAGACCATGATCGGACATATCGAGGAGGGTCGCCGCATCGATAAAGCCGTGTGCGGATCCGCACAGACTTTCGCGATTAAGGGAGTTGAGCTGGTCGATGCGCGTGGCGTGATACCGCATAGCTGGGTAAGCGTTGTCGATGGCGCCATCGATGCGTCAGGCACCTTCGATGATGATCTCGCCACGCACATTGAGATGATGGGCGGTGCGGATCATATCCGCGTGATCGATGGACAAGGGGCATGGCTGGCGCCCGGTTATGTGGATATTCACGCCCATGGCGCTTGGGAATGTTCCTTCGATGATGGGGCCGACGCCATCGCTGTGGCGCGTGCCTGGCATATGAACCATGGAACTACGCGGCAAGTGCTGTCCCTCATTACCAATCCGCTCGACGTGATGTGCGCCAACCTCGCCGTCGTCGCGCGCGAGACGTCGCGGCGCCCCGATGTACTGGGTGCGCATCTGGAGGGACCATTCCTTGCGCTGGGGCGCAAGGGCGCCCACGATCCGAATTGCCTTGTTGATCCTACACCCGGACGGGTGGACGCATTGCTGGAAGCCGCCGACGGATGTCTGCGTCAAATCACCATCGCACCCGAGCGTGAGTATGGCCTCGAAGCCATCTCCCGGTTCGCCGGGGCCGGTGTGACTCCCGCGGTGGGCCATTGCGATGCCGACTACGACACGGCCCGCCGTGCCTTCGATCGGGGTGCGCGGATCATGACCCACATGTTCAACGCGATGAATGGCATGCATCACCGCGAACCTGGACCCATCCCGGCGGCCGTCAATGATTCGCGCATCATCATCGAACTCATTAACGACGGTTTCCACGTCCGGAACCCCATGGTCGCCCTCGGTATGTCGATGGCCCCCGGCCGCGTGGCCTTCGTCACCGATGCGATGGCCGCGACCGGCTGCGCTGACGGAGCCTATAAACTCGGTGCGTTGGATGTCGCCGTAGTTGATGGCCATGCTCGTCTGATATCCAATGGTGCGATTGCCGGTTCCACTCTGACACTTGAAGTCGCCGTCCAACGTGCCGTCAAGGAGCTAGGTATAGGACTTCCTGACGCGATCGCCGCCGTTACGCTGACACCTGCCCGGGCAATCGGACTTGATAGACCAAATGCGATCACCGGTGCCCCGCTCGGCTTGGTGGCCGCTGGGTACGCGGCCGACCTGCTGCTGCTTGATCCAGCCACTCTATCCGTCGATCATGTCTGGTGTGCGGGACGTCCGATCCGCTAATACCCGCACCCCTCCAAGGCCTCGACCATGGAACAGTGTTCCGTTTTGCTAGGTGTTGTTTGTGAAGATAGAGGGGCCAGGCCGCGAGGGACATGCCCTGGAGGAATTCCGTGGCATGTCCCTCGCAGCCGTATCCGATGTCATATGTTCCAACGCATAATGTGTCGGACCTGGCCTTGGATCGCTCGTACGAGTCAAACTCGTTGCACAGTGTAGAACCGGTCTTTCGCATGGCCGAACATCTGCTCGGTGGTGGTGTCGCCAAGAACCATCCTTGCTGCTCAGGAGGCTGATAGCCGCCCTAGCGCCAAGATTGGGACCTTATGGTCGATCCAACAGAAGAATACGGAGCACGCTTCGTTGGTTCCCTCCGCGAAACGGCACGCCATCCACCGGCGGATTCAGCCACCTCGCCTTGTCTGCTTGGCGGTTCGTCTCATATAAGAGTCATGCAAGTCGAGATGCCCCGCAACACTATCGTCAAAGTGGACATTGATGGTCGTTGAATATGAGCCATAGCGCTTCTTGGCGTTGATTCCTTTGTGTTTCAGAAAGTCATGATACACTTGTTATGTCATCAGACATCATATGTCTGGGTGGTGACCAAGAACGAAGGAGTTGCCGTGGTCTCGTCATACGCATGGTCCGCCAATGATTTTCCTCATCAATCAGGCTCTATATCAATACGATTCGAGACGTCAGTCGACACGCCGCTCATGGTGATTCGCTCGGACGACGCGGTGTTGATGTCAGTCGCGGTCAGACATGCCGCGTTGTGGGTCGAGTCTCCGTCCAATGAGCCACCCATTGAACTCGATATCGAGGACACGTTTGGCGTTGGCCTTGGTGGTAGGCATGACCTTACCTTGACCTTCGGCGAATTTGGCACGCGTGTGTATCTTGACGGTTATCAATGCTTCGCTAATGCCACTAACCTGGTGCCGACCCGTTATGCCGAACAAGGCATCATCGAGACGGCGAAGGGCGTCGTCTCCAATATGACGATTCATGACGAGGCCTTGAATAGCGAATGGATTGCCGCCTCTACCGTGTCGCCGATCGCCGATGTCGAATTCGCCGCCGCGTATTTGGCTGGACATGACCTACGACGCATCGAGAAACTGTCTGCCGGAACCATTTACGCCTGCTTCCGCGTGCGCGGCATGAATCAGTTCGGCACCATTGTGGCCGCGGCCAATGAGCAGGGCGAGGCGATGAACGTGTCCATCGACGACGAAGGCTTCACCTACAGAATACTGGTAGATGGTGAATGGGCCATCTACCATGCTGCCGGCCTATGGAATGACGGCGGGTTCCATGACCTGGCCATCAGGGCTTTCCGCGGCGCCATTGACATCTATGTAGATGGCTACCTGCAGTTGCATCAGCCAGGACAGTTTTTCCTAGATGCGTTGAACGGATTGACTAAGTTTTCCATCGGCGAGGACACATCTGGTTCTCGACTGTATGGCGAAGTGCGTAATGGCGGCATATTTGGCTATGCGCTAACTGATGGACAGATTAAGGCCCTTGCCGGTGTCGAACCTACGACTGATACCGCCATTTTCGATAAGGGGTACGAAGGGTCCGCCAGCTACCGCATCCCTTCATTAATCACCACTGCGTCGGGCGTACTGATCGCAGGCGCCGATCAGCGTGTGACGATATCAAATGATTCGCCCAATGAAATCCATTTCGTTATTCGTCGTTCGCTTGACGGCGGCGCGACTTGGTTGCCAATGCAGACGGTGATTGCTTATCCCGGCAAGGGATTGAATGGAGCTTCCACCATCGACTCCTGTCTGGTGGCTGACCGGGAGACCGGCCGCGTGACGGTTTTGATTGATCATTTTCCTGGCGGCGTCGGATTCGCGAATGCCGAACGAGCTATGGGCGTCGATGCTGAAGGCCGTTTTGTGCTGCACGATACCAATGGCGCGCAATACCTGTTGCAGGAGGATGGTTCGGTTACTGATTTAGAGGGCGTCGCCACTCAGTATCGCGTTGATGATAAAGGAAATGTGACCCAAGGCGACAAGCCGCGAGGCAACATCTACCTCAAGTCGGGTATCGATCCTCATGAGAGTCTGCTGACCCAACGAACAAGTTATCTTGTGGAGGTGCATTCTGATGATGACGGCGAAACCTGGTCCGCTCCGCGGGTAATCAGCCACATGGTTAAGGAGGAGTGGATGGGATTCCTTGGCGTTTCACCGGGCAATGGCATCCAGCTGTCGCAAGGGCACCACAAAGGGCGTCTGCTGATTCCATACTATCTCACAGGCGATTCAGCCAAGTATAATGCTGGCGGTGCGTTGTATTCCGATGACCATGGAGAAACATGGCACCGTGGAATGTCGATCAATGAAGGACGAATCAACGATGGTCGGATCATTGACGAACGACACATCGATCGTGACGAAGACACCACACATGAGTCAGTGTTCATAGAACGCGCCAATGGTGATGTGGTTGTGTTCTTCCGTAATCAACATCCTTGCGGTCACGTGGGCCGGGCCATCAGCCATGATGGAGGCCAGACTTGGGATGAAGTTAAATTCGATCCCGTGATTCCCGAGATTTTCTGCCAGCCGAACGCCGTCATGATGCCCGACCCCACCCGCAAGGATTGGCGGATTGGCGAAGCCTCGGATACTGTCGTCTTTGCGAACGCCTCGATGATGCGTCCGTATCGTGGCTGTGGCGTACTGCGTTTAAGCCATGATGGCGGCAACACATGGGATGTAAATCGCTGTTTCAATCCATATCACTACGTATATCAGTGCATGTCCGTTCTCCCGGATCATTCACTAGGATTGTTATGGGAGCGTGAAACCGCGGGATTGTATTTTACCATTCTGCCGTCCCAATGGTTCGGCAAAAATGCGTTGTGATGATGCGTCCGTCGGAGAGGAAAGGAAATCGCCATGATAGGAACTGCGACAAACAGGGAAGAAGAGAATCATACCGTCCCCCCGTCTTTAGTATTTCTGTCTCGTGTCGCGGCAGATGACCTCACTCCCGCGATAGCGACACGTGCTTCCCAACGCAGCCGTTGTGATGAGGCGATGGATACGATTAAGGCATATATCGTCCGTAAACGATTGCATCCAGGCGATTCACTACCCACTGAAACTGAACTTTGCGAGATGATGAAAACGTCGCGTTCCTCCGTGCGGGAGGCGGTGAGCAAACTCGAAGCATTAAATATCGTCAGTGTGGAGCATGGCAAAGGAACCTTTGTAGGGTCATTATCGCTCGATCCAATGGTGGAGACCCTTGCGTTGCGTTCAATGGTATCCGTTGGACAGAATTTCGAGGACCTACGTAATGTTGTGCAACTACGTCGCTTCCTCGACATCGGATGTGCCGACGAAGTGTGCATCGCGTTACACGGGATTCCGCAGCCGGAACTGAGTGCGATCGCGGCACAAATGACACAAGACGCACTTGCCGGCAAGACTTTCCTCCGTGAGGATATTAATTTCCATATCGGCATTCTGCGCAATCTCAATAACGCAGTGGCCGAGCAGATGGTGCGCTGTCTGTGGCAAGTGCATATGGCGGTTTTGCCACAGCTTGATTTGCAGGTATCCGCTTCGTTGAGCCAGACGGCCGAATCTCATCATCGTATGCTCGATGCGGCGATTGCCGGGAATGTCGCAGCGTATCGTCAGGCAGTGATTGACCATTACGAACCAATCGAATCGATTCTGAACGCCGAACTGAATGTTAACTCGCACCATTCATAGAGGGTCGTGTCGGCTACTATCTTTCTACGTTGATTCGTCGTTCCGCATTCAGTGACCACTAGGATTCTTCGCCACTGACCCGTGAATGCGACTTCAATCTGGAAGGCATAGCCTTATACTCCGCTCATTGTGCCATCCCGGCTTGAAGCGATATTCAAGCGCGAAATCACTAACGATACATGGATGGGCCTTATAGGTCAGTTGAGAATGCACCCTGATCCTTGGCGTTAAGCAGGTGCCAACGTCAAAAAAAGGGAGGCAATGCGGTAGATGCGAATCCAAGCCGCAAGCGAATGCGACAGGCTGGGTCAGTGGCGGGCGAGAGGCGTTTCGTTCCGGAAAAAGACCGGCAGCGCCCGGGAACTCATCGGATCCACCGCTGCCGGATACGTCATCGACCAAAGCCATGGCAAGCTTGACGACCCGAACACCTCATGTGCACTACCAATCGAGCTAGAGCCATGACCTTCTACCTACATCTGTCGGAGAAGCCCACGCCAACATCCAGCAATCCACAGTACCGTAAAAAGCACAAGCTCAATGTACCCCAATCTCGTCCATGAGGAGGCAGCGCGTTCACGTCGTTAGGCGACCAGGTTCCGCAGACGATCAGTGGCGACCACATCGTATCGCACTCCCGTTCCCAAGACCATTGCCGTCCCGCAAAGCCGACACTCGAATCAATCAGCATCATCATTGGCTGTGCTTCCCCCGCCCGCTTCTCCCTATCCACTCGCATACGTATATGCATGCTCACAATATATATTCGGCCGTCTTCACATTGCTTCGTGGGTTGGGAAACCTGTAGACGTGGTGCACCGTCATGGCCCGCCCGACGGATCAGGATGGAATGGCATCCGGATCAAGGACAATGTCGATGAAAGGCCGGTGAAATGACACAGGCAACCCGCCAGCAAGTCGAGGACATGTACGGGCTCCTCGAGGATATGAAGGCAAGCAGATACCGTACGGGCGTCTCGAGGATTGCGGACGACCGCGTCGTCTCCGCATTGCGGGGCATGGTCGAACCGAACGGGCTGATGGACGCGGTCATCGTCAAGATCACCCGGCCGGACACCCCGTTCGAGGATTTCGACGTCATCGCCGCATTGGACGGGCGGTCCACCTGGAATGTGTTCGAGAACCTGCGCTCCATCATGCTGCCGTCCGACTACGACGTGTCGCATGCCATCGCCTGCTCGTTCCTCCAGGACATCCCGGCCCTGTTCGAGGATTTCGCGTGTCTGATCCAACCATCCGCCGATCGGGCCGGCGCGTACCGCATCGCCGCGTCCATCAGCTATCTGGAAGGCGATTCCGCAGCGAGATGCAAGCATTTCGCGGATCTTTTGTTCCGTGTCAAACCTGAGGACGAGATGCTCAGGAACCTGTCGGCCGCCCTGATCCACGGCATCGAACCGAACCATCGGACCGGAACGGACGGGCCGGACGGAGAACGCGAACGGCCGCGCGCCGACGCCATGGCGGATACGGGCCCGTCCACCGACGGCCATACCGTCCGCCGTTGAACGGGAGGTATGGAGATGATGAACCAGCCGGCCTTGCCACCACGCCCCGTCACCGGTCCGGCCTTGCCGTCGCGGCCGCCCATGACACGGCTCCTGCCGTCGTTTCCGGCGCAGCCGACCGACAGGGTCTGGCTCGTCGCCGCTCATGGGGGAGCGGGATGCACCACCATCCTCATGAGCGCGAGGGATCGGTATGCGGAGGCGGGCCGTGCCCTGCCCGTCAGCACGGACCCGTCGAGACCAAGCCGGATCGTCCTGTGCTCGATGTGCACGGGGCGCGGGCTTGAATCGTTGCGTTCCCTGCTCGCGGATTGGGATGCGGGACTGTTCGGCCCGACCGTCCTGTGTGGCGTCGCGGTCACCATGCCGACCGTGAGCACCCCGCGTGCCCTGCGCAGGGGCGTCCTGCTCGTCGGCTCCGTCGCACCGTATCTGTGGCGTCTGCCCCATATCAGGGGCCTTGACCTCGACGGGTTCCCCGAACGGTATCCGCGTGCCTATGCGCGGATGGCCGGGGAACTCGGCCGGCGGGACGGAAACCTGTAGACGCCGTGCCCCGTCGGCCCTACCGTCAGGGCCGACGATGGGATGGACATGACCATCATCCGAAAAGGAGAGAAGAACATGCTGTCCGAAATCCTTGCCGCGAAGATCACGGCCACGATCACGGCCGCGGAGGCCACCGCCTACGGCATGGTCCTCGCCGACCTGCAGAACCCGAAGGCATGCCTTCCGCCGGGCTTCTCCGGCCCCGTGGCCACCGCGCTCGGCTGGGTCAAGGCCCTCGGCCTGGTCGTCGCGATCGTCGCGCTGATCCGCATCGGCGTGCACGTGCTGCGCCAGCAGGGCGACGGCGTGCCGGACCGTGACGACACGTTCGACAAGCTCATCAACTGGGTCGTCGGCATCTTCATCGTCTCCGGCGCGCTGGCGTTCATGAGCGCGCTCGGCCTGTCCGTCGCGGAAAGCTGCTGAGCGGATGGCAGGCCGGCGCAAGGGCCGCCTGGCCGCGATCCTCCTCGCGCTGGCGGCGACGCTCTCCCTCACGGCATGCGGCGGGCCGAACTTCGACTCGCTGAAGGGCGACCTCAAATTCGGCGACGAGGAGATCTCCGACACGCAGACCGTGTATTCCATGAAGATCCCGTCCGGCGGGGTCGGCAAGCTGATCCGCGGCAACCAGCTCGCCTACGCGCAGGCCAACTGGGCCAACGCCATCAACCCGTACTTCAACGGCAGCGCGAAGGCGTATCTCGCGGCGGTCCCCGCGAACCAGTGCGTCGCCCTCGCCAACACCTACCAGGAGGAGACATCCGAGCAGGGACCCTGGACCTACAACGCGTCCACCGGCTCCTGCGACAAGACCCGCAAGCTCAGCTGGCTCGAGAAGACCATGTGGACGATGTACGAGCAGCAGTCCGACGACACGATCGACTGGCTGAGCACGAGCCGCAACACGCTCGTCGCATCGTCCGGCACCGTGTCCACGTTGCAGGCCAACGCGACCCCCATGTACGACGCGTGGGACGCGAACGCCAACAAGTACCTCAACATCGCGCAGGCGGTGCTCGTCATCGCCGCGGCCATCAGCCTGACCATATTGGGCGCGCGCATCGTCTGGCGGATCGGCGAGGCGTCCGGCGGCGGCATGGACGGGCATCTGCTCGGCCGGGTCGGATGGATATTCCTCGGCGTGTTCATGGGCTCGTCCGCCGCGTCCATCGCCCTGATGTTCTTCAAACGCGCGTCCACCACGTACATGGGCGACCCTGCGGGCGCGTCGCATGTGACGAACCCGTCGCTCATGTCATGGACGCCCGGCGAGGGGACCTCGTTCTTCGTGTCGGACTGGGTGAGGCTCCAGGTCGACCCGTTCCTCCTGATCGCCGCCGTGTGCGGCGTGCTCGCGGCCGGCTTCAAGCTCATCACCACGCAGGAGGGCCGCGACCTGATCCCATTGGGCAAGGCGTTCATGTGGGCCATGCTCACCAGCGTGTGCCTGGCGGGGTTCGTCAACCTGTTCCAGGGCACCGTGGACACGTGGACCGCCGGCGTACTCAAGGCGGCCTCCTCGATGATGAAGACCGCGTGGAGCCACAACACCCTCGCCGCGAGCGAGTTCTTCAACCTCGACCTGCCCATCGCCCTGGCCCTCACCATCGTCATGTGGCTCTGCAACCTCATCAGCAAGGTGTTCTGCTACCTGCGCGCCGGCCTGCTGCCCATCATGGTCGGCGTCGCGCCCATGTGGGCGGCGATGAGCTGGACGGAGACCGGCCGGCAGGCGTTCGGCAAGGTCATGGGATGGCTGTTCGCGTTCCTGCTGTACAAGCCCGTGGCCGCGCTGGTCATGGCGGCCGGCTGCTCGATCATGGTCACCGCCGGATCCGGGGACGACAGCCAGGCCATCACGCTGATGCTCACCATCAGCGTGATCGTGCTCCTGCCCGCGATGATCAGGCTCATCGTCCCGGCGGTCGCGGGCAGCGTCGGCGGAGGCGGCGTCATCCCGTCCATGCTCGGCGGCATGGCCGGCATGGGCGTCATGGCCGCCGGCGGCGCGCTCAAGGCCGGCGCGAAGGCCATGACGGGCCTGGCCTCCGGCGGAGGCAGGCCATCGGCCCCCGACGGGGCGAGGCGGACGGCCGGCGCCTCCGGCGGCGACCCTCCGGGCGGCCTGTCCGGCACCGGTCCAGGAACCGGCAGCGGTCCCAGAACGGGACCCACGTCCGGCGGCGCGTCCCCGCCCGACGATCCCGACCATGCGTCGGGCGCGGGCGTAGCCCCGGACGGGGCGAAGGCGGCCGGCCCGGGACCCTCCGCGTCCCCGTCCGGGGCCGCGAACCCATCCGCCGGCTCCGGCGGCCCGCCCGCCGGCGGGACCCCCGACGGCGCGCGCGCCGTGCAGGGGCCGTCCGACGCCCCGTCCGGCGCCGGACCCGTCCGAACGGACGGGGAAGGCCCGGACGGAGCGAACCGCACCGCCGCACGCAAGACCAAGGAGTTCTGAATGGCTTCCAACACCACCTACGGCGATTGGATGCGCCCCATCGCGGGCGGCATCCGCAACATCGGCAGACCCCTGACCCTCGCGGGCCTCGGCGTGCTCGTCGTCACCCTGATGCTGTCCATGGTCAACGTGGTCGCGGCCATCGTCACCGCGGCCGTCGGCATCGGCGCCATCACGGTGCTTGCCGTGCGCGACCGCGAACACCGCAACGTGCTCGACCGGACGGTCGAACGGCGCACCTGGCTGGCCGAATCCCGCAAGGGCCGCGCCCTGTACCGGTCCGGCATGCTCGCCCCCGTCGAATCCGGCCAATGCCGGCTGCCCGGCATCCTGTCCAGGGTCTCCCTGGTCGAGGCCGACGACGGGTTCGGCGAACGGTTCACCCTCATGCGCCACGGGCACACCGGCGAATATTCGCTCCCGTTCGCCTGCCAGCCGCAGGGCGCGGGACTGGCCGACGATGACGTGGAGGACGCGTACGTGGCCTCGTGGGCGGGCCTGCTCGAGGCATTGGGCAGCGAGGCCGGCGTCACCCAGCTCGCGGTCACGGTGGACACGTCACCGGATTCGGGCGTACGCTTCCGCCGTAACCTGGCCAGACGCACCGTCGCTGACGCGCCCGAACTCGCCGCCAGGGCGATGGCGCAGATCATGGACCTGTACGCGTCCGGCGGCGCGTCCAGCAGCGTGGTCCTCACACTCACGTTCCGCTACGTCGACGCGCGCACCGGCAGGTTCCTCGAACCCGACGACGCGGCACGCCGGATCGGCCAGCTCGTACCCGGCCTGATCCGCCGCATCGCCGACGCGGGAGGGGGCACGGCCCGCATGCTGACCATCGACGAGATCAGCCGCATGGTGCGCGTCGCGTACGATCCGGCCGCGCAGGACACGCTCGAACGGGACGGGGAACGGCCGTGGATCGCATGGGAGGACGCCGGGCCGGTCGCCTGCGAGACGGGTTGGGACCATTACCGGCATGATTCGGGCGTGAGCCGTACGTGGGAGATGTGCGACCCGCCGAAATCGAACGTGACCAGTTCGACGCTCACCCGCCTGCTCGGCCCGTTGGCGGACTGCGACCGCAAGCGCGTCACCGTGATCTTCCACATCCTGCCGCCCGACAGGACCGCGTTCATGGCCGAACAGAACAGGCAGAGGGCCGCGAACCAGGTCAGCCAGGAGCGACGCGCGTCCATCGGCGCGATGAGCCAGGTCAACAAGGCCAACCGGCAGGCCATCGAGACGAACAGGGGAGCTGTCATCGTGTTCTTCGGCCTGCTGGTCACCGCGACCGTGCGCGCCGGCGAGGGCGAGGCGATCCGCCTCGACGCCGCCACGCATGCGGTCGAGGGCGCCGCCGGCAGTGCGAGGATCGACCTGCGACCCTGCTACGGGGCCCAGGACAGCGCGTTCGCCGCGAGCCTGCCCCTCGGCCTGAACCTGCGGAACTACACGCCGCCGAGCGTGTTCAACCAACTGTCATGAGAACGGGGAGGCCATCTTGAAACCGAAACGTGAGGGACGACGTCCCGCCATACGTCACGGGTCCGGTCCGGACGATCCGGACATGCCGACCTTGCGCGCCAGCCCGCCGCCGGCGCCCCGGCCCGCCACGTGGCGTGGACGGGACGGCAGGGGCGGCGGCCGGGCCGGCCTGATGCCCACGGTCGACGAGTTCTTCGGCACCAGCACGCAGGTGTGCGGCGGCTTCTGGCCGTTCGGCACCGACATGGCCCTGCCGGTCGAGGGCGTGCCCATCGGACGGAGCATGACCACCGGGGCGGGCGTGTGCTGCGATCCGATCAGCTGGTTCCGCGCCGGCATCATCGAACAGCCGAGCATGTTCGTCATGGGCCTGCCCGCGATCGGCAAGTCCACGTTCGTGCGACGCCAGGTATGGGGCATGGGCGCCCTGGGCATGAACGCGATCATCCCCGGCGACCTCAAACCCGACTACGCGCGGCTCGTCCGTCTGCTCGGCGGACAGGTCATCCGCCTGGGAAGCGGCCTGGGGTCCATCAACCCGCTCGACCCGGGCGACATCCATGCCGCGCTCAGGAGCCTCGCCGGCACGGCCCGCGAGGACCTGCTCGCCGACTACCACGAGCGGCGCAGCGCGCTCATGGAGGTGCTGCTGACCATCAGCCGCACCGGCCGCGAGGAGGGACGGCGCACCGTGTCCGACGTGGAGTCCAACGTGCTCGCCACCGCGCTGAGGATCCTGCACGACCGCACCAGGGACGATCCGAAGCCTCCCGTGATCCCCGACCTGCGCGACCTCATCAGGGAGGGCACGCCCGAGATCCGCGCCGCGGCCGTGTTCGACGACCCCGAGAACGACCAGGCGTACGCGAGGGCCGTGCGCGACCTGCTCGCCAGCCTGCATGGGCTGGCGAACCCGATGGGACGGTTCGGCCGCCTGTTCTGCGAGCAGACCACCGAACGCATCGACCTGTCCCGGCCGGTCGACTTCGACATCAGCGCCCTGGCGCAGGGCGGCGACGACGTGGTCGCCGCGGTGCTCGCCGCGACCTGGTCGGGCGCGTTCGCCGCGAAGAACGCGACCGACATGATGGCCGAGGCCGGACTGCTGCCCCGACGCAACCACGTCATCATCATGGACGAGATGCACCGGGCCCTGCGCGCCAGCCCGCTCATGGTCGACCGGCTCGACCTGCTCACCAGGCTCAACCGCCAGTGGGGCGTCGGCCAGATCATGATCACGCACACGTTCGCGGACCTGATGTGCCTCGACACCGAGGCGCAGAACAACAAGGCGCGCGGGTTCGTGGAACGCAGCAAGATCAAGGTCCTCGGCGCGTTGAGCCGTACCGAGATCCGACGCTACCTGCGCGGCGAGTCCGGACTGCCGATCAGCGTACGCGAGGAGGACATGCTCTCCGATTGGGCCACGCCGACGAACTTCGACGCGAACGCGAGCTTCAAGGGCGTCGGCAAGTTCCTCGTCAAGCTCGGCGGCCTGCCCGGCATCCCGGTCAACGTGCAGATGTGTGACATCGAACGGTCGGGCTTCAACGACACGAACATGAAATGGAGCCGATGATGGCGTCCACGGCCCACCCGCTTCCGGATGCGTGGCTCGGCACGCGCCTGCAGCTCGCCATCCGTGACCTCGCCGTCGTCAACGGATACGCGGACTCGTTGTCCGCCCGCCTGGCCGGCCGGCATGCGAACACCGGCCTGACCGGTCCGGGCCGAACGTTCGCCGTCGCCTCGATCATGGTCACGGGCGCGCATTCGACGCTCCTGTTCCGGCCCCTCGCGCTCATGGAGCCCAACGCGTTCAGCGCGTTGATCACGGACCGGTCCGGCATGCTCGTCTGGCAGGAGGATACCGACCATCCCAGCTATTACGAGGCGTACGACCTCGTCCGCCGCGCGTTCGCCACGCTCTGCCGCCGCGAACGCGAGCAGGTGGCGCGCGCCCTCGCCTCCCATGATCCCGCTTCGGATGCCGGAACCAACGGGACGGATTGAGGGTTGCCGAGCATGAACCGGGCCACCCATACGAGCCATGTGGGCCGGCCGTCGCGTGACCCCCGCATCCCGATCCCGCGGTTCCCGGCATCCGTAAGCGGATACGCATATACATATGTACTTACATGCGTATCCGCCCGCCCCTCTTTTCCGGAGGGCCTTGTAGACATCGTGTCCCGCGCCGCCGGCCGGCACGGCCGACAATCGCCTTGGGACGCGGGACGGCATGCCGTCGCCCGCCAGGGAAAGGAGCCAGGACATGCCGAGAAGCACCATCGATCCGAACGCCGCCGGGACATTCCAGACCGGCGGCCGG
>NZ_AZYA01000020.1:0-14485 GCF_000513015.1 Bifidobacterium sp. MSTE12
TAATCGGGGTGCGGTTCAACGCCGAGGGCCCCTGACTCGATAGAGCGGAAAATCAGTCTTCCAGTTCCTTGCCGGTGCGCTCGGGCAGGCACAGGGCCGCCACGCAGGCCAGGATGAACGCCACGGCGAACACGATGAACGCCACGGCCTTGTTGCCGCCGGACAGCGTCAGGAACCATGGCACGAGCAACGGGGCGATGATGGCGGCCACTCGACCGCAGGCGGCCGCGGCTCCGGCGGCGGCACCGCGCAGGCGGGTCGGATAGATTTCCGGCGTCACCGCGTACAACACGCCCCATGCGCCGAGGTTCGAGGCCGACAACAGCATGCCGAAGCAGAGTACCGCAGCCACGGAACCGGCCTGGGAGAAGGCGAACGCCGCCACGGCGGACACGGCGAGGAACACGCTCAGGGTCTTCCTGCGACCCCAGACCTCCACCAGCCATGCCGCCAGGAAATACCCCGGCAGCTGCGCGATGGCGATGGCCAACGTATAGCCGAACGACTTGGTCAGGGAGCCGAACTGATCGGCCAGCAGCGATGGCATCCAGGTGAAGGCCCCGTAATAGGAGAAGTTCACGAAGAACCATGTGGCCCAGATCGCCGCGGTACGGGCGATATACTTCTTTCCGAACAGTTCGCGGGTATTGATCTTCGGCAACGGCTGGCCCTTCGGCGAGGCCACCGGCTCGACGCCACCGGCCTGTTCGAAATACCGCACCGCCCGTTCGGCTTCATCCTCACGCCCCTTGGATTCCAGGAATCGCACGGATTCCGGAATGTGAATGCGCGTCACGATGGCATACAGCAACGGCAGTGCGCCGATGAGCAATGCCCATCGCCAACCCCAGTCGCCGGTATTCGGAATCACGAAATATCCGATGCATGCGGCCACGATCCAGCCTATGGCCCAGAAGGACTCCAGCAGCACCGTCATACGTCCGCGCTGCTTGGTCGGCGAGAATTCGGAGACGAGCGTCGACGCGACCGGCAGCTCGGCGCCCAGACCCAGTCCGATGATCAGTCTGGCGATGAGCAATGCGGCCAGCGACCACGACAGCGCCATGCCACCGTTGGCCAGACCGAAAATCACCAACGTTGCCGAGAAGACCGTCTTGCGTCCCACTCGATCGGCAACATATCCGCCGAGCGCCGCACCGATGGCCATGCCGACGAAGCCGATGGACAGCACCCAGCTTTTCTCCGTCGGCGTCAGATTGAAATGCGGGTCGGCCGCGATGGCGGCGACCACGAACGACACCAAGCCGACGTCCATGGCGTCGAATGCCCATCCGATGCCGGAGGCCACCAGCAGTTTGCGATGAGCCTTATTGAACGGCAATCTGTCAAGTCGTTCGTTTCGGGTAAGTTCGGCCGCTCCCCCGGCAGCCTGTTGCGTTGCGGACATCTGATCCCTTCCTGTGTTTTCCCTTTTTTCGAATGCGATGCGTCACGCCGTGGTCAGGGCGGAGAGCGCATCATCCTGCGGATCAATATCGGATGCGGCGAAATCGGTCCTTGACTCGGCGACGTTCCAAGGCGTTGGCTGAGCCGTGCCCTGTTTGTAGCGATAGACCGTGGCCGGTCTGTTACGGCCGACACGCAGCTTGTCGCCGGTATCCTCAAGCAGACCGGAAGCAAGCATCTTACGGCGGAAGTTCGCCAGATCGATGTCTTCCTCGGCGATCGCCTCGTAGACGTCATGCAGTTGGCTCAGGGTGAAACGGTCGCCCACCAGCCGCGCAACGATGTCGGGATATTCGATTTTGCCGCGTAGCCGTTCCATGGCGTAATCGACGATTTCGCGATGGTCGAAGGCGAGCTCCGGCAGATGGTCCACCGGGAACCATGACACGTTGTCGCCGTCGGCGAACTCGACGCTCTCGTCCATGCCACCGACCAAGGCCCAGTAAACGATGGAGACCATCGGAAGGCCCCCATGGGACCTGGACGGATCACCGAAGGTATAGAGCTGCTCAAGATAGCGTGGATGAAGCGACGTGGTGGATTCCAGTGCCGCATAGGCTGATTGCTCAAGCGAATGATCGGCACGCAGGCCACCACCCGGCAGAGCCCACTGACCAAGGAACGGCTGGCGTACGCGTCTGACCAAAGGCATCCACAACGTACCGCGGGTCTGATCGTTCCGGTCATCCGCCCGCGCGGCAGGACCGAGTGCGAGAATCACCACGGAAACGCCGACCTGGGGAGGTTGCCTGCGCCTCTCCGAAACGTTGCCCATGATCATAACGGCCTCGATTCGTCAGTCCGAATTGTTCCGAGACCTCAGTGTATCACTTATGGTCAACATGACCATAAGTGCTGTTTCCCGCATATGAACAAGCCCCGTTGCCGGGGCCTACATGACGGAAACCAATCAGGCGATGATGCCTTTGGCAATCAGCTCACGCGCGACCTCGCGATATTCCTTCGCGGTCTTATGGTTCGGCGCATAGATGGTGATCGGCGCAGCCGCCACGGTGGAATCGGGCAGCTTGATGGACCGTGAGATCACCGAATGGAACACCTTGCCCTGAAAAGCCTCATAGATGCGTTGCAACACCTCGTCGCAGTGCAGGGTGTGCGTGAACATCGTGACCAGCACGCCATACACCTCAAGACTCGGATTGATACGCGTCTGCACCTTCTCTATGGACTGCATCAGCAGGGCCACGCCACGCAATGCGAAAAATTCCGCAGCCACCGGAATGATCACGCCGTCGGCGGCGGTCAACGCGTTCACCGTCAGCAAACCCAGCGACGGCTGGCAATCGACGATGATCACATCATATTCGTCCTTCACCTGGCGCAGCACGCCGGCAAGCACCTGCTCGCGGCCGACCTCGGTGACCAACTGCACTTCGGCGGCGGAAAGGTCGATGTTGGCCGGCATGATATCAAGGTTGTCGAAATCCGTATGCTGAATCACGGCATGCACGTCCATACGCGGATTGAACAATGCGGTATACACCGTATCTTCCACCGCATTGGCGTTGATGCCCAGACCCACCGTCGCCGCACCCTGCGGATCGAAATCGACGATAAGCACACGGCGGCCGTATTGGCTCAACGCTCCGGCGATGTTGATGGAACTGGTGGTCTTGCCCACGCCACCCTTCTGGTTGCACATGGCGATGACCCGCGCCGGGCCATGCTGCTGCAATGGTTCCGGGGCGGCAAACGTCTCATAATCACGTCCAAGCAAATCCGTAGGCATACTGATTACCTTACCAACATCCTTGTGTCAAAGTTCCACTGCTCCCATGCTAGCGCACACCCGTCGTGCAATCCGGCAATGACGCTGCCCGTTGATCAGCGCGCACGCGGATGCGCGGTCAGGTATGCCTCGATGAGATTCTCGGGACTCACGTGCGTGTAGATCTGCGTTGTGGTTACGCTGGCATGGCCGAGCAGCTCCTGTACGGTACGCACATCCGCACCGCCCTGAATCAGATGCGTCGCGAAGGAATGGCGCAAGGTATGCGGATGCAGCGGCTTGGTGATGTGCGCACGCTCACCGGCGGTTCGGATGATTTCCCACACCGACTGTCTGGACAGTCGTTTGCCGCGCTTGTTGAGGAACACCGCCCTGTGCTCGGCTGCTCCTTTGGACTTGGATTGCAAGGCGGGCCGTCCGAATCTGAGATATCGGCGCAAAGCCTCGCACGCGAAGCTGCCTACCGGTACCAGACGCTGTTTGGAGCCCTTGCCCATCAGACGCGCCACCTTATCGTCCAAATCGATGTCGTCCAGATCGACGCCGCATGCTTCGGAGACCCGCGATCCCGTGGCATACATGAACTCGAGCAACGCCTTGTCACGTAGCATCACCGGGTCATCGGCCGCGGCATCACCATGCCCTTGTTTCCCATCGTGATGCCGCGAGAGCGGGATGGAATCCATCAATCGCATCACCTCATCGACGGAAAGCACGTCCGGCAGGGTGCTTGCACCCTTGGGCGCCTTGACCTGTGCCGCGACATCATCGTGCACGACATGCTCGCTGAGGGCGAAACGATGAAAGGCATGAATGCTGGCCAGTCGACGAGCCTTGCTGCGGGCGCTCTCCCCCGAATCGTCGAGCGAGGCCACATATTCCTCGACATGCCGTGTGGTCACGTCATCGAGATCATGGATGCCCTGTTCATGCAGCCAGGACACGTATTTATGCAGGTCGGAACCGTACGCGCAGACCGTGGCCTTGGACAGTCCCCGTTCCACGTCAATGTGCGCGAGGAACTGCCTGACCAGACGTTCGCAACCATCCATGTCGTTCCTTTCGGTCTTCGCCCTATTGTCGATCTGATATGCAAAGACCTCCGCCCAACGGAGCGGAGGTCAGCATGTACGCCAATACGACGTCGGCCCGTATAGGCTCAGGCTTCCTTCGGAGCGTTCACATCAGCCGGAAGAGCGGCCTTGGCCTGCTCGACGATGGCCTTGAAGGTCTCCGGATCGGAGACGGCCAGTTCGGCCAGAGCGCGACGATCAAGCTCAATGCCGGCGAGGTGCAGGCCCTGGATGAAGCGGTTGTAGGTGATGCCTTCAGCGCGGACGGCGGCGTTGATACGCTGGATCCACAGCTTGCGGAAGTCGCCCTTGCGAGCCTTGCGGTCGCGGAAGTTGTAGGTAAAGGAGTGAAGCAGCTGCTCCTTGGCCTTGCGATACAGGCGGGAGCGCTGTCCGCGGTAACCGGAAGCCCTCTCGAGAACGACGCGACGCTTCTTGTGGGCGTTCACTGCGCGCTTGACACGTGCCATATTTGATTCCTCAGCTTTCTATTAAGTCTTGTCTTGTCAGCTCTCGCTATGCTCAGCGACCGAGCAGCTTCTTCATGCCCTTGTTCTGGGAAGAGGCCAGAACACCGTCGGCCTTCAGTTCACGGCGCTTACGAGCGGACTTATGCTCGAGGTTGTGGCGCATGGCGGAGCCGGCGTGCATCAGCTTGCCGGAACCGGTCACGCGGATGCGCTTGGAAGCGGCGGAATTAGTTTTCATCTTCGGCATTGCTGCCCTCCTTGTTTGTTACTTCGTTTCGGAAGTCTTCGGTTTGTCGGATGCCACCGCGGCCTTGGCTTCGGCTGCCGCCTGAGCCTGGGCTTCCTGCTTGGCCGCCAGACGGGCCGCCTGACGAGCCTGGCGTTCGGCACGAGACTGATCGCCACGACGACGCTGCTCGGACTGGGTGTGCACCTTTTTGCCCTTCGGCGCAAGCGTCATGATGATGTTGCGGCCTTCCTGCTTCGGAGCGAATTCGACGGTGCCGTACTCCTCCACTTCCTGGGCGAGACGCTGCAGCAGCTCGACGCCGCCAATCGGTCGGGACTGTTCACGACCGCGCAGCATGATGGTGACCTTGACCTTGTCTCCGCCATTCAGGAAGCGCACGACATGGCCCTTCTTGACTTCGAAGTCGTGATCGTCGATCTTCAGGCGGAAGCGGATCTCCTTGATTTCCGCGGTGCTCTGATTACGACGTGCCTCACGTGCCTTGATCTTCTCGTTGTACTTGAACTTGCCGTAGTCGATAAGTTTGGCGACGGGAGGCTTCGCGTTGGGCGCCACCTCGACGAGATCGAGGTTCGCTTCCTTTGCCAGGTTCAGTGCGACGGAAGTCGCGATGACTCCCACCTGCTCGCCATTCGGGCCGATCAGACGCACCTGGGAGACGCGAATCTCGTCGTTAATGCGTGGTTCGTCGCTGATGATGACTCCAATCCTCATGTTCCGTTCGGCGGAGCATCCTCGACTGGCGGTCTTTCCAAACTTCGTGACTCAAGGCAAGCCATACCCGCACGGATAACCACACGACCATACGTCAATACACAATCCGCATGCATCGCCGGCAACCGACGAAAAGGCTGATGCCTGAACCCGAGGCCCTGAAAGGCTTCCAGGTG
This sequence comes from Bifidobacterium sp. MSTE12, assembly GCF_000513015.1. Taxonomy (NCBI): domain Bacteria; kingdom Bacillati; phylum Actinomycetota; class Actinomycetes; order Bifidobacteriales; family Bifidobacteriaceae; genus Bifidobacterium; species Bifidobacterium sp. MSTE12. The sequence goes on from NZ_AZYA01000020.1 coordinate 5,901, forward strand.
GGGATGTCCCGCTTTCTTGATTTCTCAAGCCTTGTAGATAATACCACACCCCGGGACCGGCGCGTGTCGCATATGGCGCTCAGTCGATGGCGATGACTTCCGGCTTGGTGCCGTCATGCACGAAGTACACGTCGTACCAGGTCAGGAAGGAGTATACCGTCCAGATCTTGCGACGATCGTCCGTCTTGCCGGCGTAATTGTCGTCGATCATCTTCAGCAGGGCGGCCTGATCGAAGAACAGGCCGACATAGTCGCGTTCGAACACGGAACGTACGTACTTGTAGAACTTTTCTTCGCGCAACCATTTTTTGATTGGCACCGGGAAGCCGAGCTTCTCGCGGTCATACCATTCCTTGGGCAGGTGACGTCCCGCGGCCTGACGGAACGCGAACTTCGTGTTCTCGTCATTGATCAGGTACTTGGTGGGCACCTGTTCGGCCACGCTCATCAGCTCCTTGTCGAGCAGCGGCACGCGCAGCTCGAGCGAATGGGCCATGGTCATCTTGTCGGCCTTGAGCAGGATGTCGCCGGGCATCCACTGATGCATGTCGAGGTACTGCTTCTTCTTGAGTTCGCTCAGCCCCTTGCCCTTCACGCGGGCATAGGTCTTGTCCACGATGCTTTGCACGCTTGGAGCCTTACGGTATTCGGGCTTGAGCAGCCGTTCGGACTGCGCCTCCTCGAAGACACGCGCCTGGCCGATGAAGCTTTCCTCGGCCGGGGCGAGGTTCGCATACAGATGCCACGCGCCCGGGAAGGTCTTGCCTTTGCAGAAACGCGCGATTGCATGACGCACGCCTGCCGGCATGTGGGTCAACCAGCGGGTCAGCATCTTGACGGGCTTGTATTTGGTATGCACGCCGTAATCGATGTAGCCCGCGAACAGCTCATCGGCGCCTTCGCCGCTCAATACGACCTTGACGTCCTTGGCGGCCAGAGCCGACAGGAAGTACAGCGGTACGCAGCTCGGATTGGAATCCGGCTCGTCCAGATGCCATTGGATGCGCGGGAACGCGGCGAATGCCTCTTCGTCGGTCAGCGCCTCGGCGGTGTTGTTCAGTTTGAGCAGTTCGGCCAGCTCACCGGCCTGCTGCGATTCGTTGTAGGTGCCCTTGCCGAATCCGATGGAATAGGTGTGTTCAGGGCGGGCCACGGCTGCGACATAGCTGGAGTCCACGCCGCTGGACAGGAAGGATCCCACCTCCACGTCGGCAATCTGATGGGCTTTGACGGAACCGCATACCGTATCGTCGATGGTATTCACCAGTTCGCCCAGCTTCTGGTCGCTTTCCCGGAAATTCTCGTCATAGTACCGATGAATGCTCATCTCGCCGTCGCGATAGACGAAGTAATGGCCCTCCGGCAGCTTGTACACGCCTTTGAAGAAGGTCTCGCCGATTGCCGGGTACTGGAAGGTCATGTATGGCTTCAGCGCCTCGGCGTTGAGCTCTTTGACGAAGTCCGGGTGCTGCAGGAGGCTTTTGATCTCCGAGGCATACATGAACGTGCCGTTCATCTTGGCATAGTAGAAGGGCTTGATGCCGAAGTGGTCGCGGGCGCCGAACAGTTCGCGCCTGTTCTTGTCCCAGATCACGAAGGTGAACATGCCCCGGACGCGTTGCAGCAGATCGACGCCCCACTGCTCATAGCCATGGAGCAGCACCTCGGTGTCGCTTTTGGTGGTGAAGGCGTGGCCCGCGGCGATCAGTTCGTCGCGCAACGGCTGGTAATTGTAGATTTCGCCGTTGAAGGTGATGACCAGCGAACCGTCCTCATTGTAGATCGGCTGCTGGCCTCCGCCCAGATCGATGATGCTCAGGCGACGATGGCCCAGAGCCACATGCTCGTCGATGTAGTGACCCTCACTGTCCGGACCACGGTGAGCGATGATATCGGTCATCCGCTGCAGGGTCGGGCATTTGACATCGATTGGCATATCGTTGACGAATCCGGCGATTCCACACATAACTGCATAATCCCTTCGAAGACACTAGATAACAGGCTAGCAAAACGTATGTGCGTAAGCTGTGTCGCACTTCTCAGGCCCTCCCGAAGGGCACGTGCGTTCCCATGATAGCCTTCCCACCGCCGTATTCGACGCAACGACTGGCTACACTGTCGGATATGACCACATATGATTCGCGCACCTGCGTCATCTTCGCCGCCGGGGAATACTATCGGGAGACCCCGCACGTTCCGGATGGCGCCTTCGTCATCGCCGCCGATGGCGGACTCGACCATACACGCGCCCTCGGCATCAATGCCGATGTGGTCGTCGGCGATTTCGATTCCCTCAAGGGCGCACGGCCCACGGATGGCGCCCGTACGGTCACCCTACCTCCGCAAAAGGATGACCCCGACCTGCTGTCGGCCCTGAAGATCGGCTGGGCCCACGGCTCGCGGGAGTTCCATATCTTCGGCGCGCTCGGGGGGCGCATCGACCACACCATCTCGAACATTCAGCTCATGGCGTTGCTCGCCGAACGCGGGGCAAGCGGTTATCTGCACGGCGACGGTACGATCATCACCGCAATCTGCGACGGCGTGCTTTCCTTCCCCGCCAACGATGTGCGGCCGGGCCGCATGGTCTCGGTGTTCTCCCATTCCGACGTATCCACGGGAGTCAGCGAGCCGGGGCTCAAGTACGAGCTTGAGCATGCGACCATGAGCAATATCCGCGTCAATGGCGTCAGCAACGAGTTCCTGGATGGCGCGCCCGCACGCATCGAAGTGGAGCACGGCACACTGATCGTGACATTTCCGGCCGAGGCTCCACTGCCGCAGGTGACCCGGCTGCATGACTTCGACGGGGATCTAGGCACGCTCGATACGGAGGTCTCTTCCATCCTGGTCAAACGCAAATGCGCTTGAAAACTCATTGTGAGCGTTCACGGAAACGACGTCGTTTTCTGAAACACACGACCGCCATACGTTGCCCTAAGTACAGGTGACGCACTAAAGTGGGCGGTGTTGGTAAACAATGGCTTCATTGCGCCTCGCGCATGTGTGGCCTACCCTAAAGGGAGAATTACATGACAGTTAAGATTGGTATCAACGGCTTTGGTCGTATCGGTCGTCTGGCTTTCCGCCGTATCTTCGAGCTGCAGGCTCGTGGCGGCCAGGCCGGTGACATTGAGGTCGCTGCAATCAACGATCTGACCACCCCGTCCATGCTGGCCTACCTGCTGAAGTACGACAGCACCCACGGCACCTTCCGTCATGACGATGGCACCCCGGTCGAGGTCACCTCCACCGAAGACTCCATCGTGGTCGACGGCAAGGAATACAAGGTCTATGCCGAGAAGGATGCCAACAACATCCCGTGGGTCAAGAACGACGGCGTCGAGTTCGTGCTCGAGTGCACCGGCTTCTACACCTCCGCCGAGAAGTCCCAGGCCCACCTGAACGCTGGCGCCAAGAAGGTCCTGATCTCCGCTCCGGCCAAGGACGAGACCACCCCGACCGTCGTGTTCGGCGTGAACCACGAAATCCTGAAGGCCGACGACACCATCGTGTCCGCCGGTTCCTGCACCACCAACTCCATGGCCGCCATGGTCAAGCTGCTGGACGAGAACTGGGGCATCAAGGCCGGCTTCATGACCACCATCCACGCCTACACCGGCACCCAGATGATCCTCGACGGCCCGCGCTTCCCGAAGGCTCGCAACAACCGCGCCGCCGCCATCAACACCATTCCTCACTCCACCGGCGCCGCCAAGGCCATCGGCAAGGTCGTTCCGTCCGTGAACGGCAAGCTGCAGGGCCATGCCCAGCGCATCCAGGTTCCGGACGGCTCCGTCACCGAGCTGACCACCGTTCTGAACAAGGAAGTCACCGCTGACGAGATCAACGCCGCATTCAAGGCCGCCTTCTCCGCCACCGACTTCTACGGCTACAACGAAGACGGCATCGTGTCCTCCGACATCATCGGCGACACCCACGGTGGCGTGTTCGATCCGACCCAGACCGACGTCAACACCGTTGACGGCGTGACCATGGCTCGCACCGTCTCCTGGTACGACAACGAGTACGGCTTCACCTGCAACATGGTGCGTACCCTGCTGTACTTCGCCGAGATCTCCGAGTGAGCCGTCGCGGCTAGTCCGTTAGGTTCCTAGGAATCCCGCAGGGGCTTTCACCTCATGGTGGAAGCCCCTTTTCGCATGCCTCCATGTCTCCTCATACGGTCCTGCTCCAACCCACGTGGAATGTCGTCCGATTCTGCCGTTTCGGTCATCCAGAGCACGGTTTCGGGCCCGTGGATGACCGAAACAGCAGAATCGGACGTACGAACGTCCTATGATGAGACGCCATGGGCAAGAAAAAACACGAGAAAGGCACCGGTTCCACACCGGCGACCGTACAGCTGGACAAGGCCGGAGTCACATTCACGACCTATGAATACGCACATTCGAACGATCATATGGATGACGGCTACGGAGTTGAGGCCGCCACCAAGCTCGGATTCGACGAACACCAGGTGTTCAAGACGCTGATGGCCGACACCGGTACGGAACGTGTGGTCGGTGTGGTCCCGGTCAGCGGGCATATGGATCTGAAGGCGTTGGCCGCCGCCGTGGGCGCGAAGAAGGCGACCATGGCCGATCCGAAAGTCGCCATGCGAGAATCGGGCTACGTGGTGGGCGGGATTTCGCCTCTGGGACAGCGCACACGCCACAGGACCGTGCTGGACGAAAGCGCCCTGCGGTATGACGAGATTCTGCTGTCCGGAGGCAAGCGAGGGTTCTCCATCGGCATCAACCCGAATGATCTCATCGCGGTATTGGACGCCGTAGTCGCGCCCATCGGCACCTGGTGACCCTCAGGGAAAGGTCATCGAGCCCTGCGTAGCTCGGACGGAAGCACGAAGTGCATGTTCTCCTTGATGGTTTCGATGGTGGTCACCTCGGTGTAGCCGAAGCCCTGTAAGGTTTCGACCACGCCGGAGACAAGTTCGTCCGGTACGGAGGCGCCCGATGAGATGCCCACGGACTCCACGCCCTCGAACCATGACGGGTCGAGTTCGGCCGCATCATCGACACGGTGCGCCCTGCCGCGGCCATCAGTCGCATCGGCAACGGCATCCGCTGCGAAGCGCGAGTTCAGGCCTTCCTGCGCGACCTCCATCAATCGTACGGAATTCGAGGAATTCGCCGACCCGACGATCACCACGCAATCCGATTGCTCGGCCACCAACTTGACCGCGGCCTGACGATTCGACGTGGCATAGCAGATATCGGAGCTCGGCGGCATCTGCAGCCACGGGAAGCGGCACTTCAACGCGGCGATCGTACCGGCGGTCTCATCAACGCTCAGCGTGGTCTGCGTAAGCAGCACCAGCTTGGTGTCTTCAGCGAAATCAAGCGAGTCCACGTCGGCCTCATGTTCGATCAGATGCACATGCTCCGGGGCCTCCTCAACCACGCCGACCGCCTCATCGTGCCCCTTATGGCCGATATAGACGATTTCGAAGCCCTCCCTAACGAAACGCAGCACTTCGCGATGCACCTTGCTCACCAGCGGGCAGGTGGCGTCGATCACATGCATGCCGCGGGCCGCGGCCTCGGCCTTGACCGCCGGGGACACACCGTGCGCGGAAAAAACAATCGGAATGCCCGCCGAAGCGGCCTCATCCGGAATTTCGCGGAGCTCCTGCACGAACACCGCACCCTGAGCCGACAACTCCTCGACCACATGTTTGTTATGCACGATCTGACGACGCACGTACACCGGTGGCAGGCCATCCTTGCGGACGGGGACCGAAGCCTTCAGAATCGTCTGTACGGTAAGGATCGCCCGATCCACACCGGCGCAGAATCCGCGAGGGTCCGCCAATACGATGCGTTTGGTCATGGGTCGCCGCCTTTCATGTCATATAAGCCCTCACCAAATACTAGAGCACGGCCGTTCGCATAACGCGCGCGCTCATGTGAGCACACGACTATTGCACAACCATATCGCCGGCGATCCCTCATCCGGTAGACGGTCGCATGCACAACACGCCGGTGAACGGGCATGGCACCCTCCAAGAGAAGGTAGACTTGACCGTTAGCGGTAACAACCGTTATCGATACGTTTAGCGGCATTATGGAGTGATCTATGACCTGCAAGAACCTGCCTGCCCGCTCCGGACAGCAATTCTCCATCTCCCACGGCGACTATAAGGCGGTCGTCACCGAACTCGGCGCAACGCTGCGCAAACTGACCTACCGAGGCGAGGACCTTATCGTCTCCCTCGGCCCGGATGACGTGGTGAGCTGCTGCCATGGCCAGATTCTCATCCCGTTCCCGAACCGCGTCGAAGGCGGCGAATACACCTTCGAAGGCAAGACCTACACGTTGCCGATCGACGAACACGCGCGCAACAACGCCATCCACGGCTATGGATACCGCTCCTATTGGAAGCTGGAAAGCCTCACGGAGGAATCCGTCGCACTGACCTGGCGCACACCCAATATGGCCGGCTATCCGTTCGACATCGTAGCCACCGCCACCTATAGCCTCGCCGACGACGGTCTGCATCTGACCATCGACGCCTATAATAACGGCGATGCGAACGCCCCATGGGCCCTGGCCATCCATCCATGGCTGGCCAACGGTCTGAACGGATACGGCGACGAGATCGACGGCCACAACGCGCAGTGCAGCCTGACGCTGCCGGGCAACACGCATGTGACCGTGAACGAAAACCTGATCCCGACCGGCACCGAACCGGTGGACGGCACCAAGTACGACCTGCGCAAGGACACGCTGCTTACCGAACAGCCCTTCGATGATGCCTGGACGGACCTCGATCACGCCGAAGACGGTACCGTCACCGCGGTGTTCACCCGTCCCGACGGTCTGAAGGTCAAGGTCGGAGGCGACGAGACCATCACCTCCTTCCAGGTGTGCACCGGTACCAAGTTCCCTGCCTTCAAACACCCGGCAGGCGTTGCGGTGGAACCGCAGACCGCCTATGCCAACGCATTCAACACCGGCAACGATCTCATCGTCATCAAGCCGGGCGAGACCAGCAGCACCTCGCTGTTCCTCGGCGCGTTCGCTCAGTGAACGCCTGATTTGCACAACGTCGCACCGGTGTGCGATAATCCCGAAGGCTTATTAATCGCAAGTAAAGGAGTCCAATCATGGGCATGCGCGGACGTAAGCGCAAGGATCGTCGTAAGAAGGCCGCCAATCACGGCAAGCGCCCGAACGCCTGATCCCTGCCGGCGTGAATAACGCCACAGAGCATCAACAAACCCGCGGATTCGCAATCGATTCCGCGGGTTTTCCTATTCACCGCAACAATGGTCGAGCGTGGCACGAAGACGTTCCAATAGGCGCTCCGGCGCCTGTTCGGGACGTAGATAGGCGCGCATCGCCGCAATCAACGCCCGTTCACGCTCGTCACAGCACGTTTCGGGATCGAAGTGCTCTTCCATGCTGACATGCACGCTCGTATGCGTCACATGCGTTACGGACCCGTCCGCACTCCTGCTGGTGATGGAGATGCGCCGTTCGACGGAGTCACCGTTCATGATCTTCCCCTTCCGACGGAAGCGGTCTTCGCACCGGAGCGTGTGCCGGCCGCATACCCTCGTTCCTTCGCATATGCCGCAAGTTCCTGCTTGAGCTGCGTGCGGGCACGGTTCAGACGGCTCATCACCGTACCGATTTTCACGCCCTGCTCATCGGCCACCTGCTGATATGACTTGCCGTCGATGGCCGCATCGATGAACACCTGCCTGCGTTCCGGCGAAAGCTTGTTCAACGCGGCCATGATCTCTTCGGGCGCATAGGCGTCCAGATACTCCTGTTCGGCGGACTTCAGCTGCTCCGACGAATGTTCGGAGGCGGAGTAGATATCCCAATCGTCGTATTCGCCGGTGGAGCCGTTGGCACGTTGCGGCCTGCGTTTGGCCTTGGCGTACTGATTGAAGTAGGCGTTGCGCTCGATGGTGGTCATCCACGCGGCGAAGTTCGTGCCCTGTTTGAAGGAATCGAAGGCCTTGAACCCGCGTTCGAAGGTGTCCTGCACCAGATCCTGCGCATCGTCGGGATTGTTGGTCAGCTTCATGGCCTGCCGATAGAGCACGTCGACGATGGGCATGGCGAGCCGTTCGAAGCGCGCGCGCCTGTCCGTCATGCTTTCCTGCCCATCAGTCACGGTTTCATTCTATCGGCATGCCGCATGCGACGATGTCCGCAAAACTCCCAAGCGATTCAAAGCTCGTTCCCAGAACACACGGTTTATATAATCATGTTGGTTTTTCGCTGAGAGAAAGATTTGCCCATGTCATTGTCCCTTGCAGACGGCGTGCATCTGCTGTCCTCCCATCATCTGCTCGATGAGGTCATCACACCTGAACGTTGGAGCCTGAATGCCGATGGCATCGACAATGCCGATGTGCCGTTCACGCATATCACCTATGACACCCGCACCGTGCGCGAAGGCACGCTGCTGGTGTGCAAGGGCCGCTTCCGGCCGGAATTCCTTGACGGGCTCAAAGAGCGCGGTCTCGTCGCCTATGTGTCGGAACGTGACTTCTCCGATCACACCGAGGTTCCGGGACTCATCGTCAACGACGCGCGCAAGGCCC
>NZ_AZYA01000021.1:0-14757 GCF_000513015.1 Bifidobacterium sp. MSTE12
CGACGCGGGCCATGCCTTCGCGATCTCGTAGACCGCGTCGATCCTGGACTCTCCCCATGTCATCGAGGGGCACCAGCGATCAACGAGGCCGGTGTCGATCACGACGCCCATGTGCCCGCCGACCAGGCGACGGATCTCGGATGCGAGCGTTCCGTTCCACATGGGGGAAAGCGGCGTCGTTAGCCTGTCCTCTTCGAGGCGGTGCATCAACGATTTGCCGGTCACCCGCACTGTCGAAGGCCCCGGATCGACTGATGTGATGATGAATCGTCCGAGTTGGACGTCCCACCATCCGCCGCCGGGGATCACCGACGCGATCGTCAATGAGACGTGGAGCGTCTGACCGAAGCACGCGAGCGGGTGTGACGGGTCCGTTGGATCCCAGTCCCTCCAGGACTCATCCTCACTCGCCGACCCGACGCGCGGGACTGTGAGCGAGAGCGAGCCCTGCACCTGCTGAGTCGCGTCCCAGGAGACCGAGCCGTCCTCGACGGGTACCTCACCGAGATACTCGTCGCCTAGCCACGACTCGACCGTCGCCTGCAGCGTGTACGCGGAGTGCAGTAGGTCGTCTGGGATGCGCGCGTCCGGGCCGGTCAGGCTCATCTCTCCTCCTGCCAGATCGTGCGATCAAAGCCCTCCCACGTGAGGCGGCGCGCGTCGAGCGCCTGCCACGTGATCGCGCGACCGTCGAAGTCAGCCCACGTCGAGAGAGCGAGGAGAGTCGATGCCTGCGGCAGGGACGTGATCGTGCCCTTGATCGTCCATGTGCGCTCCGCGACGTCGATCCTTGGGGCGCGCTCCATCGAGACGGATGTCGGTGACATGAGCGTCACGAGGGCGACGTCGCACACGCCTGCCTGGCACTGCACGCAGTGCTCAGGGTTGTGGAACAGTGCGACTGGGGTCGGCGTGCCCAGCAGGAGATCGAGCGCCGGAGTATCCCGCCGGTTCGTGCGCGCCGTCAGCGAGACGGTGCCCGCGCCCATCGTCGGCGCATACACCATGACCGGCGTCGGCCTTCCGGGCACCTCGTGCTCGGTGACTCTCATCTTCTTCTCGCGCTGATCGGTCCCCTGCCAGAGCAGGTTGACCGGCATTTTGCCTGCCGTATCCGTCATGAGGGACAGTCCGCGCCAGCGGCGCACGACCGGCGATGACTCCACCTCGACGCCCCGCGACGTCGTCAGCCTGTACCGGAACTCTGTGTTGATCGGCGCGAGAGAATCGCCGATCACCCGCTGCTCGCCTGTTCCCGTCCACACGCCCGCACGGGGGATCCACTTGAAGCCCGTCGCGGCGACGCCTTCGACGTAGCATGCCGTGCCCGCAGGTGCGAGCGCCGCCGGGATGACGACCTGGACTCGCGGGGCCTGGCCGTCCTCGACGACCGCGACCGGCTCCCGTGTCATATCCAGCGCGGCCTCAACCTCGCGCGATGTAGACAGACCCTTCGAGCCCGTCCACTGGTGAGTGATCGCGCGCTGGGTGTAGCCGATCCTCTGCTGAGGTGTGTCCCCGTCGAAGAAGGCTGCAGCGTCAGCGACAGCCTCCTCGACGGTCGCCGCCGCAACGATCATCACGTCGTCCAGGTGTAGCCACCCTGGCTTGTTATCGCGCGCGCCCGAGGTGTAGACCTCGAAGCGCACGCGCGCCTGAGTGGCGCCCGCCGGGGCCACGTGGACCCACGTCGGACGGTCGCCCTCCGCGCTCGACGCGAGCAGCAGCGGCGCGGGCGCTGCCTGACTCCGGCCCGCGACCGTCCACTCGACGCGGACAGCGAGGCCAATCCCAGGACTCGTGCGAACAAGCGCCGACACAGCCAACGCCTGCCCCGCCGAGACCGGGACCGGGGACACGCCAGGCGTAGCGACCTGACCCTGCAGCTGCGCGGGCACGTCGACCACCAGATAGGTAGGTGACTGCCGCTGGTGCCCGCCCCACGCAGCAGTATCAGACGCGATCCGGAGCGACGACGGCGCGTACCTCGACCACCCGTTCGTGCCGTAGGCAAAAGATGGGTTAGGGCAGAGGTTTGTCCGCGTCATCATCGGCTCCTTCCTGCGAGCTGCTTCCTACGAGCGAGGACACCCGCGCTAATCCCCTCGACGTGCGCGCGGAACCGCACGCCGTCATCAAGGACCAGATTGACCTGGGCACCCTCCAGCGAGACCCCAGCACCCGCGCCACTAGCCGCGAGCGCGGACACGTCGGCCCACTGGCGGGCGGTGAGGATCGCTTCGCGCTGGCCGGTTTGGTTGACTGCGGCGGTGACTCCGTCGGGGAGCCAGCCTCCACGGTCGTACTTGCGTGCGCCGCCGTAACGTCCGACCGAGGGAGAGCCCCAGATCGCAGTCTTGCGAGCACTCAAGCCTGGGCGCGGCTCCTCGATCATCTGGCCGTTGCCCGCGTAGACGGCGACGTGCCAGGCTGGGGATCCCCAGTAGAGGAGGTCGCCGGGTGTCGCCGATCCCCAGGGGACGGGTGTCGAGCCGGACTGGTATCCGGCGGCGGTCAGGCGAGGCCAGCCGAGGCCGAGCTGTTGCGCGGCCCAGTAGACGAGGCCGGAGCAGTCCAGGCCGGGCGGGATGCCCGATCCTCCCCAGACATATGGGACGCCCATGAGAACGGCCTTCATGGCTGCGCCGACGAGGCCCGCGCCGCCCGAGAGACCGGACTCGTTCACCTTCGAGGTGAACAAGGACTTGAGGCCGTCGAACAGCATCGGCGGGATACCGTACGCCACGGACTCCCAGAAGCTACCGTCCTTCGGGGACAACAGATCGCGCGCCGGCTTGATGACCAGGTTCGCGATTGCTGCAGCGGGATCTGTGACGATCTCCGCGACCGCCTCCGTGGTCTCCTTGACCCAGTCAAGGGCACCGGAGAAGCCGCCCTTCACAGCGTTCCAGATGCCGCCGTCAGCGAAAGCGACTTCGCCGCGGCGGCGCCCTGTCTCTCCGACGGTCGCGAGGCCGGAGCCGCGCGAGGCGTTGACCCTGTCAAGCCAAGGCTTCCCGCCGAGAGCTCGCAGCGCGTCAGGACGGATGATGCCCTCACCGCCGGACAGACGAAGCGCGCCGCCACCGTCCGGCGAGAAGAAGTGGTAGATGTCCTTGCCCGGGGAGTACCCGGGCGTCATGGTGGAGAAAACGCCGCCGGTCGCGTAGGCCGGAATCGCCTTGACGTCGGGGAGCCGGACAGAGAGGCCAACCTTCGCGGCGATCGTATCGAAAGCCGCCTTAATGCCGTCACGATACACCGTCGTGATGACAAAATTGATGGGCTTTGCTGCGGCGCCCTTGACCTTCTCGAACACAGACTCGACCGACTGACGGAACGACTCGAAAGAGTCCTTCATGCCGCCGATAGCGTTCTTGATCGCGGGGAAAACGACGTCGATCAGGACGGAGGACGCGACCTGTACCGCCGACGAGATTTGATCCCAAACCGGCTTGATGACCGAGTCGTACAGCCACGTGAATGTGGGGCCGAGCGTCGAGGAGATCGCGCTGCCAATCGCAGAGAAGATCGGGGACAAAATTCCCCAGACCGTCTGGATCGCCGAGCTGATCCCATTCCAGGCCGTCGTCACTGTTGTCCATAGACCCTGGAAGGCTAGGCCGACCGAGCCTGAAATAACCGTCACCAGCAGATCGAAAAGCGGATACAGGACGTTGTTCCACACAGCCATGATGAACGTTGAGACGTTCGTCCAGACCGGCTCCACCACATCCTGCCAGAAGCTCCACAGCGCGGGCATGAGCGTGTCACGGAAGAAGCCCGCGAGCGCCTGCAGCGCCGGGTAGACGATCGCCCAGGCCGACTGCGCCGAGGACGCGAAGCCCTCCCACAGCGGCTTGACCACGTTCTCCCAGAGGGTTTGCAGGACAGGCCAGATGACCCGGGACACGATGGTCCACAGGGCCATGAGGGTAGGTCGGATGACGGCGGTCCAGGCGAGCGCGAGGCCCGAGCCGATCCCCTCAAACAGCGGCTGCAACACAGTCGACCAGAGGTTCTGGAGGCCCGGCCACAGCGTTCCGCTGATCCAGTCCCACGCCGCCTCAAGGGACGGCTTGATCTGCTCCGTCCACGCCCTGTAGGAGATCTCGCCGACCGCGAGGAGCGCGTCCCTCAGCGTGAAGAAAAAGTCCACGAGCGCCGAGTCCTCTTCGAGGCCGAAGAGATTGCCGTCGTAGTCGCCTGTGGTGAGGATGCCCCACGCCGACTCGATAGACGGCACGAGAGTATTCTTCGTGTAGTCGACGAAAGCGTCGACCACGGGCGTTACGTTTGTCGTCCAGAACTCCGCGATACCCGCACCCAGGGCGTTAATGGCGTTCGCCACGTCCTCGTTGGTGTTATACAGGTAAATGAGTCCTGCTACGAGTGCGCCGATAGCCACGACCGCAAGCCCGATGGGGTTCGCGGCCATAGCGGCGTTGAGCCCCTCCTGCACGAGCGTTGTGTTTTTAATCCACTCGATCACGGTCGTGAGCACGGAGAAGCCCCAGTAGGCGGCGACCGCGACCCCGACACCCTCACCCAGGGCGACCAGCAGGTCTTTGTGCTCCTTGATCCACCCGAAGGCGTCGGAGAACATGTCGGAGAGCCAGCCCATGAAGTCCGTAATCGTCGGCTTCATGTAATCGATCAGGTCTTTAAAGCCGCCCATGAGTGTTGCCTGCAGGTTGCCGGCGGCATTTTCTATACGGCTCGTGTCGCGCGCGGCGTTCGCCGCGACCTCATCGAAACCGAGGCTCAGCAACGCTTCGTTGAATTCCTCTGCGCTGATCTGGCCCTGGGTCATAGCGTCCCTGAAATTCCCTGTATATGCGCCAGCGTCGAGGAGGGCCTTCTGGATCTTGCCGGACGCACCGGGGATCGCGTTCGCGATCTGATTCCAGTCTTGCGTTGCCAGCTTCCCAGCGCCGTTGACCTGCACGAGGGCTAAGCCCACTTGCTTGTACGTCTCAGCATTGCCGCCTGCGACGGCGTTGAGGTTGCCCGCTGCTTCGGCGAGCTTGTCGAAGTCCTTGACGCTATTCGCCGCGAGCTGCGACGTAATGCCCTGAATATCCGAGAGATCGTAGACGGTCTCATCGGCGTATTTCTGCGCTGCGGCTCCCAGCTCCTCGATCCGATCCGGATCAATACCCGCGAAATTCAGCGTGTCCGCGAACTTCTGTGTCGCGTCTGACGCGGCGATAGCCTCGGAGACGAAGCCGCCGATGCCGACGGCTGCGGCCATTGCCGCCAGGGGTGCGATCGCGTTCTGCGCGAAGCCAGCCATAGAGGAGAAGCCCGAGCCAGCCTCGCGCGTCCCCCTAGCCGCTCGCTCCGCTGCCTGCGCGGCCTCGTCGAGGTCACGCGACGCAGACTCGACAGGGCTGCGGCTCCGGCCCGCCTCGGCACCCATCGTGGTAAAGCTGCGGCCCGCACCCTCTGCAGCCTTCTGCATGCCTCCTGTCGAGGCCTGCATGCTCTTCGTCATCTTGTCGACGCTGTTTTTCGCCTCAGTGGCAGCAGCGTCGATAGGCTGACTGATACTCTTGGCGACCTGCGCGCCGGAGGAGCCGACTCCTGAGCGCAGGCCGTTCGCCAGATCCTTACCGGCGTTCTGCCCGATATTGGGTAGCTGAGCCTTGGTGTCGGCCTCGACGGCCTTGAAAAACCCCTTCATGGAGGGAACCACGTCGACGTACAGTGTGCCCGCCTTGTAGACGCCTGCCATGCTGGGTTCCTCTCTGCAGTTATTCTGTGTCGTCCTCCCAGTTCGGGAGGAGGGCCTTCATGGCTTCATCTCGGAAGCCGTGAAGGTGATCGGTGCGTGCATCCTCGAGTGCGAGCTCGACCGCCGAGACCGGACGCGGATAAGGCTCCTTATGACCGAAGGCGCCGGCCACAAGATCGAAAATGTCCTGCAGGAGGCGCACGACCGGTGTCTGCTCACGCATCCGCGCCTCGGTGTCGTCGGCTGTCGCTTCCGTTTCTGCGACGCTTCGCGCGATCTCCTCGAAGGTGTCCGGGTCGTTGAGGATCGCGACGGTCGTCCTGCTCGTCGATCCGAGGCCGTCAATGAGGGCGAGCAGGAATCGCCAGCGGCGAGCGCGGAACAGGGCCGGTGCATCCCAGCCCTGCTCCGCTAGATCAGAGATGATCTGCCTCTCGTACCGACTCAGTCGGTCGTAGAGGCGTTGCCTTCCCCCGCGTCGCCCAGCATGCCCTGATAATGCTCGGAAGCCTGACGGATCAGGATGCCAAGCTGACGCATATTGAGCTTGCTGAGCAGGAGCTCCGCATCCTCGGCGGTGAGCCAGGTGCGGATCATCTGCGTCGGAGCTTTTGAGGACTCCATCGCTGCCATGAACTTTTCAGCGGCCTCGGGCGTGAGGCTCAGCGGATCCGGGAAGGCAATGACCTGGCTCCCGATCCCGAAAGTGAACGGCGCCGGGGCCGCAGCCTTCTCCAGCTTCGCAAGAGCATTGAACGTGAACGTGGGCTGAGCCTTGTCAGACATGTGTGATCTCCTAGTTATTTGTCTGGCGGTTTATTACTTGTTGAAGGTGGGAGGCGCGGGCAGCGTCGGCTTCTCGCCGCTGTCCTTCGAGTCGTCGATGACCTCCCAGCCCTGCGAGAGGAGCTGCGTCTGCTCGACCGCAGAGTCGGTCTCGCGCTGCAGCTTGATCGTGTTGCCGTCGTCGGCCTTGACTTCCTTCGTGAACTTCATGTGCGGTCCTATCCGTGAGGCGATCTCCATTAGGTGAGGTGTGACGGGCGGGCCGGAGGGAGATCAACTCCGGCCCGCCCGAGATCGAGACGCTCAGTTGGCCTGCTCGAAGCCGATCGCGTCGCGATGACGGATCGCGGCGCTGCCGCCGATGTAGTGACGGCAGGACGTACCTGCCGTCTCATCCATGAACGCAGCGAACTCCAGATCGAACTGGATCGCGTCGCTGGCCGCCCACTTCTCGTCCGGCAGGGACGAGAGCTTCACACGCGGGTAGCAGCGACCGACGATCCACTCGTCGGCGGCGGGTCCGTCTGCCATGACCATCAGGAGACGGTACTCAGCGAGAGCCGGGGTCGCGGCCTCGTCGAAAACGATCTCACCCGTGGTCTTGGACGCCTTGGTCTCCGAGAGATCGATGCCGTAGACCAGCTGCTGAATGGTCTTGCGGATCGGCTCAAGGACCGTGAACTTCACGGTCTTAGGCGCCTTGGTGAGGTCGGTGCGGACAGCCTCGGCATAGCCGAGCGCTTCCACGTCCTCCGTGTTTGCGTCGGCGGAGTTGGTAATGCCGTCGGTCGTGATGAGACCCAGCGGGAGGAAGTCCGTCGGGATCTCCTTGAGGGCGCCGCCCGCGTCGGTGATCGCCTCCGGGACAGTCGCCGTCATAGGTGCCAGGAACGCGAGCGCGTTCAGGCCCTTACGGACGTTGGTCGTGCGATTGTGCTTCTTCTTGAGGGCTTCGATGGTGGTCATGCGAGCCTTCCCTTCATGTCAGTTGATGTCATTCTGAGATGGGCCTGTGCGTGACCGTGGCCGTCATATGGACGACCTCGACAGCCTCAAAATAAGGCTGCACGCCCAGGGTTGAGTCGACCTCCACCGCATCTACCCAGCCGCGAGAGCCAGCGACCGGACGGACGCTGAGCGCACCCTCGATCTGGTCCGCGAGCGCGGATGCGCCGACGTCGGCGGGAGAGGCCGGTGTCTTTGCGTAGATGGAGATGGAGATCGTGTCGTCTCGGTCGTAGTCCCCCGGCTGGGTTTGTATGAGCGAGACGTGTGCGAGTGGGAGCGGCCCGTCGGTGAAGCCGGGTTGCAGGACTCGTGCGGTTGGGATGCCGGTCGCCGCGGTGATTGCATCGCGGATGACCTGGACTGCGTCGGTGTATGTCATGAGCGTCGCTTCCTCTTAGACTTCGAGCCGATCAGCTTGCCGAGTGTGTGCGCGCCCGGTACTGGGTTCCCGGCTTTGCTTCGGTGGCCGAATTCCACCGCGAGCGCGTGTCGGGCGTCGTTGTAGACTCTGCCGACGTCTCGTACAGGCCCGCCTTGGTAGAGCGGGGCTTTCGTTGTCTCTGCTTTGTATGAGTCTGCTAGGTGCCCGCCTTTGTCCGATGAGCCGCGAGGTGCGGCTGCGGCTGCGGCGGATCTGAGCTGCTCTGCTTCCTTGAGGAGTGCTGGCGCGAGGGCTCCGCTGCGTAGGAAAGCGTCGATCGCTTGCGTGTCGCGCTTGAAGCCGCTCACGTCGTCACCTCCGTTTGATGGTCACGGCCACGCCGCGCGGCCAGGGCGAGGGGTTGGACTCGACCTGCCATTTCCCGCCGAGCGGATGGGCACGCGGGACGACGATTGTGTCGCCGACCTTGAACTGCGCGTCCGGCGGGGCGTACAGCGTGGCCTGATCGTCCGACTGTTCCGACGTCGGCAACTCCAGGAGTCCCGGGACCGTGAACGCGCCGGGTGCGATGAGGCACCCGGGGATGAGACGCTCTGTACCGTCCTGCACGAGGTAGCCGTCCGCGTCGCGTCGCGTGCGGCCTTCTACCTGTACCGGGGTTCGCCACTTCTGCATCATCAGGACTCCTCCCGTGATGCGAGGAGGTCGATCTCGAGTGCGCGGCCACGGCCTGCGCCGAAAGCCCGGCGCTCAGCCTTGGTGAGATAGAGGTCGCCCGAGGGGTTCGCGAACGTCAGCTGCTGCGAGAACGGGCCGGTCGTCTCGGTTGCTGCTGAGATTCCCGTGAGACCTTCGTCAGCGAACGGCGCTGTCATCGCGCGCTTGACGATCGCGCAGATGACCCGGATGCGAGTGCCCGAACTGGCGGTCTGCCAGTTCGGGCACTCGTCCATCACGAGACTTTGCGCGTCCTCGATGAGCATGCTCACGCGCGCGCGTTCAGCGTCTGTCAGCGGTCGCCAGCGGGCCTCCAGGTCTCCTGGTGTAGCCCACGGTTCCATCTCAGGCCGCTGCTTCCTTGACGAGGGCGAAGCGGTCGGTGAACACGTACCAGGCGTAGACGGTCTCAAGGCGCAGAGCCACCTGGTTCTTGCGCTTGAGATCTCCCTGTCCGTCAGGGTCGCCGAACTGGATCAGCTCGACGGGCAGCTGGCGCTGGATACCCCAGCGGACACCGTTCGTGAAGTCGCCGACGATCGCGCGTACCTTGGTGTCGGTCGCCTCGGGGGTCGCGGAAACGGTGTTGCCCTGAGCGACCGGGACGCCGAGGAACTCGGAGACGTTCGTGCCGAAGCCCAGCTGCGGGTAACGCTGATCGGAGGTGTCGCCCGCGCCGTCCTTACGGCGCAGCTCCGAGAGCGCCCAGGAGAACTTCGGGTCGAAGGCAGCGCCCGTGACCATCGCCGGGTTCGTGCCGTTCACGACCTGACCGACAGCAGCGCGGAAGGCGACGTCGGCCTCAGCGGTCTTGCCCTTCATTTCGACGACCTTCGTCGACGCGGCAGCGAAGTTCGTCCACGACGCGACCTTCACGCCCGTCAGAGGGTTAATCGCGTGGTAGAGGCCGAGGTCAAGAGCGCGAGACAGTGCCTCAGCGCCGGCCTGTGCCAGCTCGTCGAGGACGCCGAGCTGGTAGTCCTCATCAGCCCACATGACCTCTTGAGAGAAACGCATAGTGACCTGCGCCTTGTGGGGCGCGACAGACACGGACGAGAACGAGCCCGTGGTCGATGCCTTATCGGCGCCCTCCTCGACGAACTCCGCCTTCGGCAGGTTGTCGAACACGATGATGTCCTGCTTGCCGAAGCGCATCGGCTTCTGCTGCGAGAGCAGAGCGACAGTCGACAGGGACTGAGACTTCTTGACCATGCCGTCCGCAATCTCGCGGGGCAGCAGCACGGACGTATTGGTTGTGTTGAAAATAGCCACAGTTGGCTCCTTCCGAGAAATGAGAGATTATTTCGAGCCGAAAAGCTCCTGCGCGAAAGCGCGGCGAGCCGAATCAGCGTCGGAGACACTCGGGGTTGCCCCCTGCGTCGGGATCACAGGCACCGAAGGCCGCGCCTTCAACGCCGCCGCGAGCGCGGAGGCGTGTGCGGCCAGTTCGTCCTTAGTCGAGCCGCGCAGCAGGTCGGCGGGGACTCCGACTTCCTGTGCGACGTCATTGCGGATCTTGTCGAGCGCCGCCTGAGCGTCGATCTGCGAGAGGCGCGCCTCGGCTTCGGCGAGCTTGCTCGCTGCGGCCTTGAGGTCGTCATAGTCGGCGAACTTTTCGCGCTCGCGAGCCAGTCGCGCGCCGATGACCTTGTCCAGTTCCTCCTGCGTCGTGATCGGCGTGAAGGCGTGACGGCCAGCGGTCGGGGCCGGGGCCTGGGTATCGGTCGCTTCCGTTGCGGTGGCTTCGGTGGTGTCGGTGTTGGTGTCGGTGGTGTGCATGGTGTCTCCTGGTGTCCGTACTTGTGTGGCGCCCGTCGGCGCTCATGGTTCCGCGATTTGCCCCTCGCGTAGGGGAAACTCAGCGGCCGTCAGATGCTTTTTCTGTCGGCGTTTTGCGACCGCCGGATCGCTTGCGCGTGTCCTCCTCGAACTCTCCGGCGTCGTACCGCTTCTTGATCGCCTCGGGGTCATAGCCCGCGATGTTTGCGGGCTTGCTGGCCCATGAGGGGACGACCTGGCAGTCGCAGTGCGCGTGGTATCGGTCGAACGCGCCGGCGGACTTTTCCGATGCGTAGATCCATCCGCGAGACGCGAGCATCATGCAGAACGAGCAGGTGACTGCTCCGGTCGGGACGCGGGCGAAGCTGACCTTCGCGGGATCCTTCGCCGCGGCGTCTGATACCGTCTGCCGAGCTGAGTTTTTCACCCAGCTCTCCGTCGATTCAGACAGCGCCTCCAGCGAGGCCTCAGCGTCTCCGGTGCTCGCCAGTGGGTTTAGGGCGCTGCGGATCCTTGCATGCACCGCCTCGATACGAGGCAACGGCGCGGGCTTCGGCGTGTAATCGCCGCGAGCGCCGGCAGCTCGTCGCAGGCGTTCGTACCACTCGACGGCGAGTTGCCCGCCGACGTTGCCGTATGCCTGCACGAGCTGAGGGAGGAAGTCCTCCAGTGCTTCGCGGCATGCGACGACGTCGGTCGTGTCGAGCGTTTTCCAGAAGCGCTCAAGGTCGCGTCTCGCGAGGCGTGCGCATTGCTTCTGGGCTTTGGCGAACTGCGTGATCTCTTTCCTGGTTCTTGACACGCGGTTCGCCTCTTCCCGTTACTTTGCTTCGAGCTTGTCTGCGTCTGCTTCGGGCATGCGCAGGGATACGGGGACAGCGCCGGTAAAGCGCAGGTCGTCGAGGCCGAGCCTCAGCGCTGCATCTTGCGGCTCAATGCCTGCGCGGATCGCGACGCCGAGCGCGTCGAACTTGGCTTTCAGCGCGACGGGATCCTCAGCTCCCCCCCCCCGCTTCCTGCGTCTGCTGTTCGGGAGCGGCGGGCGATTCGAGGGTGCCGGCGCCAGCGAGACGTTCGAGGAGCGACGCGGCCTTGCCGGGCGCGTTCTCCGCTCGGACCTGCTCGATCTCCGCCTGCGTGAAGCCGGCGCGCCGCAGGCCGACTGTCGTCGTCGCGACGTCCGGCAGCGCGGATGCGATCTTCGCGATCACGTCCGCGCTTGCCTGCGGGCTCACGTAGCGGGTCGGCGTGTAGTTGATCGCCATATCCCACGATTCCTCGGGCGGGGCCGTGAGTCGGTCGCGGATCATGAGGACGTCTTGGAGGAGGCGACGCAGCGCTGGCGTGAAGATACGCCACTGGTAGTCGGCCTCGTCGGACAGCTGGTACTCAGCGGCCTGCATGGCCTCCGCCGACGCCGGGTTATCGCCGAAGATACCGACCGTGCTCATCGGCAAGTTCGTCGCGGCGCAGAAGTTCTGCGCGAGCTGACGATACATCGCGAGATGAGGTTCCATCGACAGCTGCGTGAACTGGCCGACCGACGGCGTTGCACCTTCCTCATTGACCGTGAGAGCGAGCAGACGGCCCGTGATCGCCGACCACCGCTCCATACCTGTAAACGCATCCTCGGACGCGCCGAGGACGTACCGCTGCGGGCTGGAGAAGAATTCAGCGCCCGTCTCGGCGCGCATCAGCGTGCGCACCGCCGCGTCCGTCAGGTACCGGACCTCGGTCGTAATCCGCGAGCGCCCGAACGGTCGTCCGAGCTGCGGGTCATAGACCAGCGGCTCGACGAGCACGCGGCCCGTCGGGTTCTCCATCCGCTCAAGGTGCCAGGCCGCAGAGCCGGGCTGGCGAGAGAAATGAATGATGAATGAGCGCGTGTACATCGTCGCGCCCGTGATCGTGTTCTCGTACTGCTCCGTGCCCTCAGCGGTCGAGGCCTCTAGAGCGAGCGCTGCCTCCAGCGTGCGCGTGCGCTGATCCCACAGGGCCGTTGTCCACTTCGCGTCGCGCGCCTGGATCATGACGGGCGGCTCGCCGCGCGTCACGTCACCAGCTGCGACAGTCAGGAACGAGACCGAGTGCTTGTACGCGCTCGTGATCGCCTGCGCGAGCTCCGTCTCGAATTCATTGCGCGCGAGAAGCCCGGCCAGGTCGTAGGTGTCGGTCAGACCACCGACGGTGTAGCCCTCGAAAACGTGCTTCCGTGCGAGGGCTTGCACGGCCTTCTGGGGCCAGCCGAGAGCGGCGCGCGTGCGCTGCATCTGCGGCGGGATAGAGATGCCGAGATCCTGGAAGGCTCGATGCCCCTCGTAGTACACGTCGAGCAGCGCGTTCTTCGACTGCTTCGCCGTGATCCGATCCTGCATGAGGCGCAGCTGGCTCTTCTCAGTTTCAGTCAGCCCCGGCAGCGCCGGGATCCTCGTCAGACTCATAGGACGATCGCCCTCCTTCCGGTTTTCCCTTTAGGCCTACGCCTCGTGGTCTTGGCCGCGTGCAACGCCGCCGATACCGCCTCTAGCGGTGTCTCATCCCCGTCTGGGGTCGAGGCCGACCAACCATACGCGCCGTCTCGTCGGCGAATCTGCCGGTCCACGACAGCCACCGAAGCGTTGAGCGCGTCCTCCGGCTCTCCCGCCGGGTGCGTCACCTGGCCAGCTCGCAGCCCCTCAAAGAGCAGCCCGCAGGCCTCGAAATACTCGCCAGTTGTCATGATGTGGACGAGGCGTTTCGGCACGCCTCGCATGTCCAGCGCGTCCGACAAAGCAGCCGCGCCAGCACCGCCGAGAAGATTGATCTGCGCCGTCCTGTCGACGCGCTCGGCAAGCCATTCCGCGAGCGCCGACACGCCCGCAGCGGTAGACCCCGTATAGGTGTCGATTGCGTTCACGTGGAAGCGCGCGGACGCTCCCGTGCCTTCCTTCATCGCGCCCGCGAGCGCCATGCGCTTACCGTCGGCGCTGAAAGACACGCCGAACGAGCGGATGCCGTCCTCCGGCGCGTCTGCGACGGAGGCATCCCACGTCGCGGAGTCGATCGCGCGCGAGGCTCCAGCGTTCGCCGGCCACATTCCCAGGCGCTCACGCTTGAAGCCTTCTTCGTTGAGCGTGCGACGCTCGTTTTCGACGAACGCAATTTTCATGCGTCCCGCCGTGATCGCCGGGTTCGTCGCGATCCACACGCCCTTATCGTCGAGGTTGACAGGCCCGTCCGGGTCCGCCGACCACTCGTGCCAGCACATCGGTCCGGGATGCTCCGAGAGGCCCTGTGCGCGCTGGCGAGTGAACACGGCGCCCGATGCGTTCGGACCTGGCGGCGTGCCCGTGTAGAGGATCTGCGAGTTACCGAGGTCGCCAGCCGAGCCCGTCGAGAGCATGGCCTCGATAGCGTCCTCAGTCAGCTCCTGCGCCTCGTCGAAAACGATCACGTCGGCTGTAAAGCCACGACCTGACGACTTCGAGCGGGCGATGACTCGCAGCTCTGCGCCGTTCGTGAGCGTGATCGATTCCTGGCCGTTGACGTTACGGACGTTCGTCACGAGGCGGTTCAGCTCGGGGAAGTCTGCCGACTCGTCGTTCGCCTTATTCCCGAAGAAATGCTTGAAGCGCCTGTAGTGCGCCTGCGCTGTTTTGACCTCGTGCGCGGAGTGAAGGATCTTCTCTCCGAGGAGCACCATGCCGAAAAGCTCGCGGATCTCCAGGAGCGCGTTCTTCCCGTTCTGGCGCGGAACGGACAGGCCGCAGGTCATGTGCTTCCACTCGTCCTTTGTGGACGCGGCCAGCCAGTCCTCGAGGACGAGATTCTGCCAGGGGTCAGGGGTCAGCCCGAAGTTCGCGGCGAACTCGCCGGCGATGTCCCCGAAAGTCTTTGCTCTACGCTTAGCGGCGACCCGCACCCGAGGCGTTTGACCGTCGCCGTGCGAGCTGGTCCTGGAAGTTGACAACGTTGTCTCCCTCCTCCTTCGACTCGACTACAACAGCCGGGCCGGCCAGCTCAGAAATCAACGCCCGCGCCTCACGAATCAACGGCGCCCGCTTGTCAAACTCGGCATACTCAATCGACTGCAACGTCGCGTCCAGCAGCTTTGTGCGCTGCGCGCGAGCATCAAATGCCGGAACCTCCGGCTCCTTCTTCGCCGCGGCCTTCTTCGCCGAAGTCTTACGCCCGCGAGCGCTCGATGCCTTCGCCTTCTTCTCAGCCAATTCCAACCCCCTACTCCCGGGCGAAACCGCCGAAAACGCCTACCGTCTATCCCAGATGCCCCATAAACACGCCAGGCGAGCCGCCCCTAAACGAAAACCCCCAGCCACCGTTTTTGCGCGAAACCCCCGAAAATAACGGG
>NZ_AZYA01000022.1:0-1008 GCF_000513015.1 Bifidobacterium sp. MSTE12
GACCAATGAACAACATCGAAACCGCCGAGCAGCTCGCCGAGATCATCGAGACCACCGGCTGCGACCAGCGCTACTCCACCATGAGCGACGTCTGCGACGCCGTATCCGATGCCCTCGGCGACTACGCCGACGAACACGACGTCGCGGCAATCGCCGGCGAGACGTTCGCCTGGTACCGCGCCTACGACCCCGAAGCCAATGTCGAATGGCTGAACGACCAGGGCTACTACCAGGTCGTGACCGACGACGACTTCTGGGCCGTCTGCGCCAACCACGCGCTCTGACAGAACGAAGAAGGCCCCGACCCCACAAGGGGCCGGGGCCTTCCCCCACAGCAGGAGACCACACCATGCGCCAAGACGTCGACGCCGTCATGACCAAGACCGAAGCCCGCGAACGCGGCTACCTGCCCACCGCCGAGGTGCCAGCCCTCCTCGGTGTCAAGCGTGATGTACTTCAGCTCTGCCAGACCATGCGCCGCGAGGGCCTGCGCCCTATCCGCGTCGGCCATGCCTACTGGTGGAGCGTCGCCGCTGTCGAGGCGTGGGCTGCTCAGCGCCGCTGGGTCCGCTCCCCAGGCGCCCCGGCCAACCTATGCTCGGCCCCGGGGTGCGACCGCGACGCGATCTCACACGGCCTCTGTCTCATGCACTACAAGCGGGCGCGAGGCCCGCACGCCGACGAGCCCGCACCCCGCGTCGGCCAGCCCGTCGGCGCCGGGGTCTACGGACGCATCACAGAGGACGAAGAAGGACGGCTCATCTGCCACGAGTGCGGCAAAGCCTGCCTGAGCCTAGCCGCACACATCATGCGCACTCACGGCATGAGCGCCGCCGAATACCGCGAGGCCTACGAGCTGCCGCGCACAACGAAGCTCATCGCCGCCAGCCTCCGCGAGCGGACAGGGGCACTAGCAGCCAGCCCAGAGAACCTCGCTCGGCTCGCCCGCGCCCGCGACCCACAAGCAGCAGCCAACGCCCGCACTGACGACACATTCCGAGCCGTCAG
>NZ_AZYA01000023.1:0-1243 GCF_000513015.1 Bifidobacterium sp. MSTE12
TCTGTATTGCAAACGTCAGTTGGCATACCATGCACGCGCCTTCGTACTCAACGCCGACGCCGACCATGCCGATCTCATTCGCGAGGATGCGCAGGCCGCGGGCATCCCGCTTGCGGATTTCGCCCTGCGCACCGATGACGCACCTACGAATGCGATGCTGACGGCCCGTCCGTCGAACGCCGAACACAGCGCGTTCAGCATCGCCGCGAACGGTCATGATCTGGGCGAGTTCAGCCTGTCATTGGCTGGCGATTTCAACTATGCGAACGCCCTCGCCGCCGTCGCACTGGCGCATGAGGCCGGCGTGCCATTCGATTCGGCCGCCATGCATGCCATGGAATCGGTGCATGTACCGGGACGTATGGAACTGTTCACCGGCACGGATGGCGACACCGTGGCCATCGTCGATTATGCGCACAACTACACCAGCGTACGTGCGCTGATCGATTTCGTCGAACAGCGCTACGGCGAGCGCAAGCCGCGGATTACGCTCGTCGCCGGTTCCGCCGGCAACAAGGCGTTCGACCGCCGTCAGGAAATCGTCGAGGCCGCACAGGATCGCATCGCACGTTTCGTATTCACCGCCGAAGACACCGATACCGAACCGTATATCGACATCTGCAACGAAATGCTCGGCCATGTCACCAACGACCATGTGGATGCCACGGTGATCGTCGATCGTGTGAAGGCCATCGAGAGCGCCGTCGAGCAGGCGCATTCCCACGATGGTCTCGACGTGATCCTCATCATCGGCAAGGGCCACGAGCGTTGGATCAAGGACCTCAACAGCCACGTGGCCTACGAAGGTGATGATTGTGTGGTGGAACGACTGCTGAACGTGGCGTAGGAGTAGCATCGTCTTCGAGCTCATGATTTGTTCATGGCGACCGGACGATACTATCTTCAAGGAGCACCGCGGAAATGGCGATCAAACCTGCAACGTTCACGCTTGCCTATGCAATCGACGTGCTGAAGGAGCATCATCTGCTTCGCGAAATCGTTCACGGCCGCCGATGGACGCTTGACGCTTCGGATCTGCCCGGCGCGAATGAGCCGGTCGGGTCGATCACCTACGATACCCGCAAGGTCGATCCCGGTTCGATGCTGTTCGTCAAGGGCCGTTTCAAGCCTGAATTCCTTGACGGCATCGACGGCAAAGGCCTGGCCGCATACGTGGCGGAAACCGAATACGCCGATCGCACGAAAGCCATCGGCATCATCGTAGAGGACGTGCACAAGGCCA
>NZ_AZYA01000024.1:0-589 GCF_000513015.1 Bifidobacterium sp. MSTE12
GGGTGCGGCTCAGTTCCGAATATGTGGATATGCTGCGGGATAATCCGGTACCGGTCGATCTCAAGGTGGTCTCGGCGCTGAAAAAGCCGATGGCTATTGACATCTACTGGTGGTTGACCAAGCGCGTCTACAACCTGCACGAGCCGGCCACGATCAGCTGGCAGCAGCTCTACCAACAGTTCGGCTCCGATTCCGAGCTCAAGGACTTCAAACGGAAATTCAAAAGGGCTTTAGGGGATGTGCTGGAAGTCTATCAATGCAAGATCACGGTCGGCCCTCAACGCGTGACTGTCTTCCCGAGCCAGACCAGCGTCCCGACCGTCGCACAGACCCGCAATGCAGAGAAGCAGGCGAGGTTGGAGCGAGTGCGTGATTCGCGCTCGGCGTCGGTGAAGGCGGCCGGTCCGGAGGATACGGGTCACTGGCAGACGTTCGACGCCTCCTGGCAGGTGTTCACCACATCCGACCTGTTCGATGTGAACACGGCCCGTGAACACAGGGACGGCCTCGTCCCGTGCGGGGAATGCCGGTACTGCCGCTTCGACCAGAGCAACGAGGAGCATCACGGTGAGAACGCCGAGATGTCGGA
>NZ_AZYA01000025.1:0-5284 GCF_000513015.1 Bifidobacterium sp. MSTE12
CCATCTCCATTCCTGAATCCGCCACGAGACACAGTACGGCTTTAATTGTACGTACTAAAGTAAGGGATATCGTTACCGTAAGGGAGGGATTCCATGGATACCGCCAATGAAGCCGACCGCCTGCAGACGCTCTTGTACGGCGCCTATGATTCCGATGCCGTGCGCGAGATGAAACGCCCTTTGCTCGACGATGGCGTTCCACTGATGCGCATGGCCGCATCCGCCGCGGCACACGTGACGATGGAGCTGCTCGACGATGAGGATCTGGCCGTTGAGGACGTGCGCGTGACCCTGCTGGTCGGCGCCGGCGACAACGGCGGTGACGGCCTGTATGCCGGTGCCGAACTTGCACAGGAAGGTGCGCAGGTTACGGCGATCGCCGTCGGCCGTTCCCTTCACGAAGAGGCCTTTGCAGCGTTCGTGCATGCCGGCGGACGTGTACTCGTGCTCGATCCCGCCGCCGACATTCCCGGATGCACCACCGGTTTTTCCGCAGGCGAGGCCGGCGAGCGCCTGCAGGCGGCCGTCGAGTACGCGCAGGGCTCGCACGTGATTCTCGACGCGATGACCGGTATCGGCGTGACGGGTGCGCTACGTGGCGTCGCCGGTACGATTGCGGCTTCGTTGGGTTTGGTTGGCGAGTTGCCTGACCGTCCCGCCCTGCCGAATAATGAGCCGTCCGCGGATTTGCCGCTGGTGGTGGCCATCGATACGCCTTCCGGCGTGGGTGTGAATGACGGTTCGTTGCCGGGTCCGTATATTCCGGCTGATGTTACGGTGACGTTCGGCGCGATGAAGCCATGTGCGATGGTGCCGCCCGCCTCGTATGCGTGTGGCAGGCTGACGCTGGTTGATTTTGGTTTCGACTTTGACGATTCGATTCCCGCGGCGGAGATGACGGACGGTGATTTCGTCACGGATTCGATTCGTCTGCCCCAGCTTGCGGACGGTAAGTATTCGCGTGGTGTGGTCGGGTTGGTGACCGGTTCCGCCCGTTATCCCGGTGCGGCAGTACTGTCGGCGCGGGCTGCGGCGCGTACGAATTCGGGCATGGTGCGTTACATGGGCCCGCAGCATGCGCAGGATATGGTGCTTTCGGCGTTGCCGGAGGCAGTTATCGGCAAAGGGCGCGTGCAATCCTGGGTGGTCGGTTCGGGCGTCCCCGCCGGCGATGACGAAACGGCTGATGAGGATATGCAACGTGAGACGATTGCCGCGTTGCTGAAGCATTACACGTTGGAACGGTCCGATGCCGATGGGTCGTCCATGGAGTTGAACGAACGCATACATGCGATGCCTCCGATCGTGGTGGATGCCGGAGCGCTGGATCTGCTGCCGGAACATGTGCCGGCGCAGGTGGTCATCACTCCGCACGTCGGCGAATTGGCCCGATTGCTGAACAGGATTGAGCATACCGACATCGATGTCGACGACGTGTACGCCGAACCGCTTGCGTATGCCCGCAGGGCCCATGAGCTGACCGGCGCGACCGTTCTGCTCAAGGGTGCGGTGACGATTGTGGTCGGTGAGGATGGAGATGGCGAGGAACGGGTGATTCTTTCCGGCCGGGCGCCAGCGTGGCTGGCTACCGCCGGCGCCGGGGACGTACTGGCTGGCATGCTGGGCGCCATGCTCGCACAACAGGATGACATGCTCGCCGACGATCCGGCGCTCGTTCCGGAGGTTGCCGCTGCGGCGGCCTATCTGCATGGTCTTGCGGCGGCGGCCGAATCACAATCCGATCAGCGCGGCTGGCATCGTCCGCGAATCTACGGGCAATCTCACCATCATCATTTCGGCACGATCGGACATCCGATTGTTGCCAGCGACATCATCGACGGCATCCGGACGGCGTTCATGGAGCTGCTGCAGTAGTCGGGAACGACGTCAAGCGGCAAAGCACCGAAGATAACGGCAGCGGTCATCCGGCACTCGTACCTGCGCTTATGCGAGATGCGATCGCTGGATGGCCGCTGCCATTCGGCCGACGTCCTATTCTACGGACTTGAGCGCGGCAAGCATGTCGACCGTCTTCAAACGGCGGTACACTACCCAACCAAGCACGGCCAACACCACGCCGACCACTAGGAGTGGCACGACGAAAGCCTTCCATCCAAGCGCCGGGTCGAACATGACCTCGTCCGGCGGCACCTCGGTGACGATATAGCCGTGCAGCCATGCGCCGAACCCATAGCCGGCAAGAATGCCAAGACCGGACAGCAGCATGGTTTCGCGGTAGATGTACATCGTCGTCTCATTGGTGTGGAATCCCAGCACTTTGATGGTGGACAATTCGCGGATACGCTCGGACACGTTCAGATTCGTCAGATTGTACAGGATCACCACCGCCAGCATCACTGCGACGATGATCAGTACTTCCATGATTTGATTGAGCGATTCCACGATCGTGGACACCATGTTCTTCTGCGTCGTGTTCTGCACCACACTTTGCACTGCGGACAGTTTCATGAGTCGCGCGCCCTGACGTTCCGCATTGGCCACGCTTGAATCCTTGAGACGCACCATGTACGAGTTCTCCGAGTAATCCGTGCCGAACATCTTCTCATAGCATTGCGCGTTCATGAATACGAAATGGCCTATATACATTTCGCAGATGCCGGATACTTTGACGGTATGTTCCACGCCGCCCGCATCGGTCACGCTGAAGCTGTCTCCCACGGACACATGCAGCATTTCGGAGAGCCGCTCCGAAATGATCGCGCCATCGTTGACCATGATCCGCTTCTCATGCGACGATCTATCGCGCAAGGTCAGATACGTGCCGAAATTATATGCGTCATCCGTGGCAAGCAGCGTGATCTGCTGTTTGTCGCTGTTTTTGCCGGATGTTTTCGACAATTCCTCGTAATGTGCGGCGATCGAGGAACTCACCGAATCCTTGTTCAACGCTTTTTTGAGCTCATCGATCTGAGCGGAATTCGTGCTTGACCGTTCGACCGCGATCAGATCGTAATGAATCAGTTCGTCGAACTGCCGCTCGCCTATCTGACCGATGGACGCCTGCACGCCAAGTCCTGCGGTGAGCAGCGACACAGCGCCGCAAACGCCGAATATAGTCATGAACATACGCATCTTGTAACGGAAGATGTTGCGTGCAGTCACTTTGCGGGTGAAGTTGAGCCTATTCCAGATCGGCGTAACACGCTCCAGGAAAATCTTGGAGCCTTTCGCCGGTGGCTTCGGTAGGAGCAGGGCAGCCGGCTTCTCGCGCAACTCCCGTGAGGCGACGATCCACGTGGGCACGACCGCGCTCATCCAGGCTAGCAGGAACGAAACCAATGTGACCCACGGGTGAAATCCAAGCTTGATGGAGGGCATGGTGAAACCACTGCTGTAGGCGTGCTCCACGATGAGCGGAAGCACCGTATGCCCGGCCAGCACACCGATGACGGTTCCAATGGTCGAAGCCGTGAAACCGTAGACCGTGAATTTGAGCATCACATCGCCGTTCGTATAACCGAGGGCTTTCAGCGTGCCGGAATTCGTACGCTCCTCGTCCACCATGCGCCCCATGGTGGTGAAGGTGACGAGCGCTGCGACGAAATACAGGAAAATCGGGAAGATGTTCGCCAGCTTGCCGATGATGTTCACAATGACCATGTAGACGCGGTAGCCCTGCGAGGTGAGCCCTTCACGCCTGCCGCTGACCGAGTATGCGGGAACGGTAAGGTTGTCGGCCTGTTCCTGCGCCAGTTCGATCCGTGTTTTCGCCTCGGCTATTTTCTTTTCGGCTTTCGGTTTGTTGCTGTTGAATTCGGCGAGTTTGCTCTCGTACTCTTCTTCGGCCTTCTCGATGCTTCGTCGGCCTTCGATGAGCTGTTCGGCTCCGTCTACGGCCGTACTACTTGCCTGCGAGGCCACTTGGCCAAGTTGCGCCTGCTTGTTGGCTATGAGGTTGGAGGCCTGTGCAAGATTGTCGGCGTTGTTCTGGTATTCCTGCGATCCTTGTTCAAGCTGGTTCACGCCATCCTGATACTGCTGAAGACCGTTGTTGTATTCTTCCAGCCGCTCATTGTATTCCTGCACGGACGTGTTGTATTGGCCCAGCACCGTCTCGTACCGTTGCTTGAGTTGCTCGTATACCGCTCCCGTGGTGCCGACCCGTTCCATCTTGTTCAGCATGGCTGCGGCCTGGTCGAGCATGGTTTTGGTGAGTTCAAGCTGGGTGCGAGCGTCATCGAGCTGCGATTTGGCGTCGGAAAGCTTGTTCCATGATTCGGAAAGCCGGTCTTGTCCTTCGACGAGTTTCGTCTGCGCCGACTGCAGTTGCACTTGGCCGGCCGCGACCGACGCGTTGGCCGAGGCGATCTGCGATTGTGCCGACGCAAGCTGTGCGATGGCCGCGGAACCTTCCTGCACCATGGTCGTTTCGCCTTCGCTCATCTGGTCCTTGGCGCTTGCGATCTGCGCTTTGGCATCGGCAAGCTGCGCTTCCGCGTCGGCGAGCTGCTGTTCGGAATCCTTGACCTGCTGTCTGGCCTGATCGATTTTCTCCTGCTGCTGCTCACGGATGCTCGACTCTCGTGCTTCCGGTTGGCCGGCAAGAAGTTTGACGAGTTGGTCCTTGTGTTTCTGTATGCGGTCGCGGTAATCATCCGTCCAATAGTCAAGATGCTCAGTATCGTTGTAGACGATGCGTGCGATCATCGTCACCTCGGAGTCGAATTCCGACGGCATGGCCACGGCGTATGAGGTCAGTGTGCCGCTGCCGGATGTGGACTGGCCCATGTTCAGTCCGGATACGATTTCGCTTGCGCGCACGAAACCAACGACTTCGAAGCGATGATGACGCAATACGGTACTGCCGGAGATGTCGGCTTTTTCAGTGACGTCAAGCGTGCTGCCCACAGCGAATGCGCTCCGCTGGTTCAGGTCAAGGACGATTTCTCCCTGCCGTTTCGGCATCCTGCCCTCCACCACGTCATAGGTGGAGATATGTTCCGGTTTCGAGAAGACGCGCATGCTGGAATCGGTGCCCTTGATGACAACGTCTTTGAAATAGCCGTATTCGATGCCTCTGACGCCGTCAGCCCTGCCAATGACGTCCTTATCGTCTTCGGACAGTCCATACGTGGATACGACCGTAACGTCGGCAAGATTGTTGCGCCCGTAGAATTCGGCACCGGTGGCCTGCATGTCCGGACCGGCCACTTTGAGACCGACCAGGGCGAACGAGCCCAATGCCATCAGGCAGACGATCGAAACGAATCGTCCTATCGAGCCGGACAGTGTCTGACGAATGTCCTTCCATAGGATGCGTTTC
>NZ_AZYA01000026.1:0-2583 GCF_000513015.1 Bifidobacterium sp. MSTE12
AACCGTGCTGGCCGCACTGGCGTTCGCCGAGCGCGAGGGCGCGGTGCCCGAGTTGCCGGCGGACTGGTGGATTAAGGTAAGGAACCAGTACCAATGATTCATAACGGAAGGCCGCCGTCCGATGTTCGCGTTCAAGACCCGCACTGGTCTAGGGGAGGTGTTTGAGATCAACGCCGTGAACTTCATGAAGACGACGGGAGGAAGGGAACCCTACAAGTCGGTCCGCGGGGATGGACGGAACGTCTATTACGCCGTCTGCCCGGCCTGCGACAACTCCATCGTGCTGATCGGCCTGTACCGGAACGAGCGTGGCATGGACCGGCCACGCCGCCCGTTCGGCAGGCACTGCGGGCACGATGTGCCGGGACTGGCGGAATACGACGGGGACGCCTACCGGGCCTGCAGGTATGCGGATCCGGGCCATAGGGTCAATTCCTGGCGCAAGCGCGGTCCGTCGGACCCGCACGGCCTCGCGCTCTACGGGCTCATGCGCAGCGAGTTCGACAACGTCGCCCTGGCATGGGAGCTGTCCTCCGGGATCCATCTCGGTCGCGCATATGCGGAGGAGATGCTGCGCGGATGGCGGGCGAACGAGGGCTGGCGCTACTACGTCGCCTCGTACCAGAACCTGCCGCAGATGCTGTTCTGGCCGGCCGGCTCCCAGAAGCTCATGGGACGTTACGTCCGTCGCGGATCACGGCTCCATGGGCTGCTGGACCGGTCCGGGCTCGTGTCCCTGGAGCCAAGGGGGAACCGCTATGTGCAGGTGAGGCGCGCGTCCGGCCGCTTCACGGAGACGTCGTTCGTCATCTACGACCGTACCTTCAGCCCGGACGGTGACGGCGACGGCGACGAGCGTGAGGTCTTCGACGCGCGGGTCGACGTCGACGGTCGCGAGGTGGCCTCAGACCTGCGCATCACGGCCGAGGCCGACTGGCTCGAACGGACCCGGACGCTGACACATGGCAGAAGGGACGAACGCCTTCTCGAGATTGCCGGCCGTATCCTCGGATGAACGCCCGGACCGGGGAAAAGAACCTTTAGACCGTGGGCGGCGAGCTGTTCGTCCTGCCTGTGGACGCCTGAGATTCCCGTAGGGCGGGGCCGATCCGGGTTTTGGCGGGTAGTATGAGGCATGTGGTCGTGTCCGTCGTGGCCCGTTGGGCGGGAAGGTGGTTTTGATGAGCGTCGAACGTCTTCTGATGTGCGCACGTCGCCCGGTGCTTTCCTTCGATTACGACCGACGTCGCGCCTGCGCCGTCGGGACCGGCACGATCCTGGACAGGGCGAGGCTTCCGTTGGAATTGACCACGCACGGCAAGAGCGCGGTCTACGCGAAACGGGTCGACATGTGGTGGCGCCGGCGGGCCATCCCCTCCTCGCGGGACGGCATCCGCCGCGCGTTGGATCTCCTTGGGGTGCGTTCCACGGTGGATCTGCTGAACCGGTCGTACGGGTTGAGCCTATCCGACCAGTATTGGGTCAAGGACGCTTCCGACCCGGTACGTTGGGAGGACGTCAACTTCTTCGACAATCCATTCGACGAGGAGTTCGGGCGAATGCTGCTCACCCCTGTCTCCTCGTCCCACGGGTTCAGCCTCAACGTGCCGGACGCGTCCACCGGCGGCGACCTGCCCAAACGTTGGACCATCGGCCCGTCCGGTGTGAGGGTCCTCGTCAAGGGCGGCAGGACCGGACAGGAACCCGTCAACGAGCTCATAGCCTCACGTCTCGCGCGCGGATTGGGCATCCGGGCCGTGGAGTACCGGCTCGGGGAATACGACAACCGTCCCGTCAGCCTATGCGACGAGATGCTCTCCCGTGACGAGGAACTGATCTCCGCATGGCAGCTCATGGGATCCATCAAGCGTGACAACAGGCTGAGCATGCGGGATCAATGGCTGTCGGACGCGGTCTCGCTGGGTTGCGCGCGCAAAGCCGTCAGCGACGCGACCGACGATTGGCTTCTCGTGGACTGGCTGGTCCGTAACATCGACAGGCATTACAACAATTTCGGCCTGATCAGGAACGTGGACAGTCTTGAGGTGCGGCCCGCCCCGTTGTTCGATACGGGGATGAGCCTGTGGGCCGGCGAGTTGAGGGTGGACAACGCCGATTACAGGACGAAACCGTTCTATTCGACCTATAAGACCCCTACGGCGTTGCGTCAGCTGCGTCTCATCGCGGATTGGTCGAGGTACGATCTTGACGTTCTGGCGGATTGGCCCGACGAGGTGGCCCACCGTCTGACGGCCAACGGCATGCTTTCCCCGGTCCGTATCGAAGCGATCAGGTCGAGCCTTGTGAAGCGTGTCGCAACGGCCGTGACGGTCCGTGACGAGACGGTCTCATCCAATCATGGAACCACATGTTTCACCATCTCCCGGCCTACGCCGGACCGGTCGACAGACGATCTTCCCATGCCGTCGCCCTCGGATGCGGAGGATCCTTTCCCCGGACCGGCCCTTTCCGTCGCCGACGATGCCGGGCCGCGGTAGCGTTCCTCTCCGTTTCCGGTGTCCTTATTATCGTCTTTCGACCCGTTCGGTGCATGTGGGTATGACGGAAGGTCTGTCCGGGATC
>NZ_AZYA01000027.1:0-1460 GCF_000513015.1 Bifidobacterium sp. MSTE12
GAACCGCACCCCGATTATTGGACTGAAGAAATTCGGATTCGATGATTGGAGGTGTGGTTCTTTCGTATGCGTGAGGATCGGAGGAAGCACTATGACGACGGGTTCCGGCGCGAGGCGCTGAGGCTCATTGAGGCCGGCGTGGGCAAACGCTCCCTCGCCCGTCGGTTTGCGATGCCCGTGCAGACTGCGGAAAAATGGATCATGCTGTACAGATCCAACGGCGGGGAGGCGGTCATGGGAACCACCGGCAACAGGCGTTATGGCTGGGAGACGAAGGTCGCGGCGGCGCGGGACCACGTCGAGAACGGCTTGAGCGTGGCCGAGGTCATGGCCAGGTACGGGATAGCGAGCATCGCCCCGCTGCAGCGTTGGTGCCGCGAATACCGTGCCGGTGGCGCGGAGGCGTTGAGGCCGAAGCCCAAGGGCAGGCCCAAAGGCGCGAAATCCAAGCCAAGGCCGAAACCCACGCGGGAGCAGGAGCTGACCGAGGAGGTCGCCTACCTGAAGGCGAAGGTCGCGTACCTGGAAAAACTCCGGGCCCTGCGGGCGCAGAAGTCACGAAGCGCGAGCGAAGCGCCGTCGTCCGACTGCTCGCAGGGCAGGGGCACCGGCTCGACCACCTGCTGAAGATCAGCGGGTTGGCGAGATCCACGTATTTCCACCATCTGTCGCATCCGGCGCATGAGACGCGCCCCGACCTCGATCCCATGGTCGCAGAGATCTGGGAAAGGACGGCCAACGGGTGCGGCCACCGGCAGATCCATATGTGCCTGGTCCACGAGTTCGGACAGAAGGTGTCGGCCAAGAGCGTCCTGAGGGTCATGCGCCGCATGGGACTCAGATGCCCGATCCGCGCCGGGAATCCATGGAGAGGCTACAGCTCGTACAGGGGCGACGCTGGCGGAGGGGTGCCGAACCTGCTCAAACGCGACTTCACCGCCGGCAAGCCGTTCGAAAAACTCGGCACCGACGTCACCGAATTCAAGGTCGCGGGCGGCAAGGCCTACCTCGCGCCCGTGTACGACATGGCCAGCAAGGAAATCGTCGCCTGGGACGTGAGCCGGCACCCCGGCATGGGGCAGCAGCGGCGTCTGCTCGCCATGCTCGAAGCCAGGCTGCCCGGGGGCGCGAACCCGATCCTGCACTCGGACATGGGATGGCAGTACCAGCACCCGTGGTGGCGCGGGGAGCTCGAACGGCTGGGCATCCGCCAGTCCATGAGCCGCAAGGGCAACTGCCTGGACAACGCCGCCACCGAACAGGTCTTCGGACACCTCAAGGACGAGTTCTACCGGGGGCGCGAATTCGACTCGTACGAGCAATTCAAACGAGAACTTGACGCGTACGTCATCCACTGGAACACCAGACGACGCCAGATACGACTCGAGGGACACACCCCGGAGGAATTCCGAAGCGTGTCCCTCGCAGCCTAGACCTGTATCCTATTTAACAACGTCCAA
>NZ_AZYA01000028.1:0-76615 GCF_000513015.1 Bifidobacterium sp. MSTE12
ATGCGCCGAGGGAGACCGCCTCCAGTCCGGCGCGCAGCCGTTCGTCGGGCATCGCCACGTAGCGTTGCGTGGTCTCCACGCTCGCGTGACCGAGCAACTTGGAAACGAGCAACAGATCGTGGGTGGCTTCGTAGGTGCGGGTGGCGTACCGGTGGCGCAAACTGTGCGTCGTCCAGCCATCAAGGAGCCGGGACAGGTGCTTGCCGATGTAGCTGGCTTCGACGTGTCCTTGCCATCTGCCGGGGAACAGATAGCCGTGATGTTCAATAATCAGGTCGGCTAGATCGTCCGGTAGGGGCACCAGACGCTGTTTGTCGTTCTTGCCTCGGACTATCAGGCTGCGGCCCACCAGATCGTCCATCACGTCGGTGGAACTCACCGAGGCGATCTCCGAGCGTCTCAATCCGCATTCGGCACCGAGTCGCAACATCAGCTGCTCCTCGTCGTTGGCCTTGGAGAGGGCGGAGAGGATGACCTTGTCGGGGCATGGGCGTGGATGTGCCTGCGGCCTGCGCACGCTCGGTAGTTCCCGACTGGGGTCGTCATCGCGCAGATCGTGCGCTCTGATCCACCGGAAGAAGCTCACCGTAGCGTTACGCGCGCTCTTCCTCGTTTCTGGTTTCCATTCCTTGGAGGCGAAGTATCCGACCAGTCCGTTGCCGCCCACGTCAAGAGGCGATCCGCCGAGCGCGTTGCCCATGGTCGTCATCTGGCATCGTCTCGTATGCAGTGTCGCCGTGGAGTATCCGGCGGCTTTGAGCGAGTCGAGCCAGCCGTTGATGTATTCCGCCCATAGGGGCGTTGCCTGTGACCTGTGCATGGCACACCATTGTGCTCTTGATGTTGTTCGGATAAGAGAAAAGGCCGTCAGATGAATGATCTGACGGCCACCCCGATTGGTAGCGGGGCTAGGATTTGAACCTAGGACCTCTGGGTTATGAGCCCAGCGAGCTACCGAGCTGCTCCACCCCGCGACGGCTTGTCTTCGTGACAGCTCTATCTACTTTACGAATGAGCGAATAAATGTCAAGTCGGCGTGTCGTGATTGGTTGATGTCGTGAACCCCCGTCGGATAACGCATTATCAATATTTCCTATATCGGTAGGCCCGTTAGGGGAGCGTTCCATATCCGTGCCCGCACCATAATAGGGACTATGCCTATCAAGATCCCCAGCGGCCTGCCGGCCAGAGCCATCCTCGATTCGGAACGAATCTTCGCGCTTGAAAAGCCAGAAGCGGAGCGTCAGCGTGTGCGCCCGCTGAAACTGGTGATCCTGAATCTCATGCCGAAGAAGATCGAGACGGAGACGCAGCTGCTGCGCCTGATTTCGAAGAGTCCGCTGCAGGTCGAGATCGACTTCATGAAGACCTCTACGCATGAGGCCACGCACGTGAGCGCCGACCATCTGGTGAAGTTCTACGAGACGCTCGATACTTTCGAAGACAATTATTATGACGGCTTCGTGGTGACGGGCGCGCCGGTGGAGCATCTTGACTTCGAACAGGTTGATTATTGGGACGAGTTCAAGCGGATTCTTGACTGGGCGGGCAGTCACGTCTTCTCCACCATGTATCTGTGCTGGGGTGCGATGGGTGCGCTCAACTACCGTTACGGCGTGCGCAAGGTGAATCTTCCCGAGAAGATCTTCGGAGTGTTCTCGCAGTATCTGCAGGATGAGTACTGCTTTCTGACGAACGGTTTCGATGAGATCAGCCTGCAGCCGCATTCTCGTCTTGCCGGTGTGGATGAGGGCGACATCGCGCGCAATCCGGATCTGCAGGTGCTTACCTGGGGGCCGAAGTCCGGTCCGGGGCTGATCGCCACGCGAGATTTCTCCGAGGTGTTCGCGCTGGGTCACTGGGAATACGGTAAATATACGCTCTCCGAAGAGTATGAGCGTGATATGAAGAAGGGCATGACCAATGTGCCATTCCCCGAGAACTACTTCCCGCATGACGATCCGCAGCTCGAGCCGGTGTTCGCCTGGCGCGCCCATGCGAATCTGCTGTGGCGCAACTGGCTGAATTGGGTTTATCAGACCACGCCGTACGATTTGGGCGAGGTGCCGCAGTTGCGCGCCGAGAAACGCCTTGGTACGGATCGCTCCATTCGGCATGAGCCCGGAAGTCCGCGCGTCGACGCGTTCACGCCGTTCTCGCGCGATGGATACGGTGTGATTCGGGGCTGATTCAGGTCGCGTCTTCCAGGCCGGCCATGTCGTATTCGGAATTTTTCCGATTGCGATACGTCTGCTAGTGTTTATCTTGGTATTCCAAAGGTGGGATAGACTTCGATAAAGCGTTTTATCATTAATGATGGTTAACGACGAAACGTTGACGCCACCGACAGAACATGAAGCCGTGTCTAGTTGTCGCAGCTCCGTGCGAAACGCCGGAAACGTCAGATGGCAGTAAAGGAGGAGCCGTGCGTGGAGATGTTGTCGAGACACAGGCTAATAATCCTTTCCAGCCATTCGGAGTTGAATGTGTCGATGCGGCTCCGGTCACGTTGGCACATGCTTCGAAGGACGAACTGGTTTAGTAACCAGAACGTCACATTCGACTCGGTTGTTGGGCTAAACTAACAGCTGACACAAGAGCAGGAGGCGTGAATGATTGGTGCATTGGGAGAGGGCATGCTGACCATTGCTGATGGTCCCGAGATGCCGAGTATCAATGACTTCCTTCCCGATCCGTTCGTATTCCAGGGCACGCCGTTCGCCATCAACCGCATCATTCTGGTCCGTATTCTCGCGACCGTCATCATGATGCTGGTTCTCGGTATCACGGCTAGCCGTGCAAAGCTCATTCCCGGCCGCTGGCAGGGCGCAGTCGAATGGCTGATCGAATTCGTCCGCGACAACATCGTCTATCAGGTGATGGGCGAGTTGCGCGGCAAACGTTATGTGCCGATGATCACCACCGTGTTCTGCACGCTGCTGATCTTCAATCTGTGCGGCATCATTCCGGGCTTCAATATCGCGGCAAGCGCGTCCATCACGTTGCCGTTGGTGTTTGCCATGTGGTGCTTCTGCCAGTACTGGATTGCCGGCATCCGTGAAAAGGGCCTTGGCCACTTCCTGAGGGATGAGATCTTCCCGAAGGGCGTGCCGGCTCCGATCTACATTCTGCTGTCCCCGATTCAGCTGCTTGAGCTGCTGATTATCCGCCCGTTCTCGTTGACGATTCGACTGTTCGCCAACATGGTTTCGGGCCATTTGATCCTTGCGCTGTGCCTCTCGGCCACGCAGTTCTTCCTTATTGATGTGGTGAACAAGCTCATGATGCCGTTCGGCATCATCACGTTTGCCGCTGGCATGTTCATGTTCCTGTTCGAGGCGCTGGTCGCCTGCCTGCAGGCTTACATCTTTGCCATCCTGACCACCGCCTACATCAATATGAGCTATCCGGAGATTGACTGATCGCCGGCTTTGTAAGTGTTGCTTTGCTAAGCAATAACCAGAAAGGAAACAATCATGGATATCGTTACCCTCGCTGAGGTTGCCGGCAACCTGAACGTCGTTGGCTACGGCCTCGCCGCAATCGGCCCTGGCATCGGTCTGGGCATCCTGATCGGCAAGACCATCGAAGGCACCGCCCGTCAGCCTGAGCTCGGTAGCCGTCTGCAGACCCTCATGTTCCTGGGCCTGGCATTCGTCGAGGTGCTGGCACTGCTCGGCTTCGTGCTCGCCTTCATCAAGTAAGCCTTGACCCAAGGTAACACCGAAGACGCAAACGAACGTGAAAGGAGGAAGACACTATGGTGACCGCAGCTAGCGAGATGGAACTGTTCCTTCCGAAAAGCTACGACATTTTCTGGTCGTTGGTCATTCTGATCATCGTCGCCGTGTTCTTCTACAAGTTCTTCCTGCCGAAGTTCCAGGCCGTGTTCGATGAGCGCGCCGCGAAGATCGAGGGTGGCATCGCCAAGGCCGAGCAGGCCCAGAAGGATGCCGATGAAGCCAAGGCGAAGTACGAGGCCCAGCTGAGCACCGCCCGCGTCGAGGCTTCCAAGATCCGTGATGATGCACGTGCGGAGGCATCGCACATCATCGCTGACGCACGCTCCCGTGCCGAGAGCGACGCCGCGCAGATCACCGCCACCGCCCAGCGCTCCATCGAATCTCAGCAGCAGCAGGCGCTGGTCAGCCTGAAGGGTGAGGTCGGCGTGCTGGCAACGGCACTGGCCGGCAAGATCCTGGGCAGCAAGCTCGAGAATGATGATGTGCAGTCGTCGATGATCGACCGGATGATCGCCGACATGGACAGCGACAAGAAGTGATTGAAGACCTTCAAGAAAGGGAGGTGACCAATGCGAGGAGAGGCATCGCGCATCGCAGATCGCGTTTCGCGTGACTCGCTGGCCCCCAAGCTGCGTGGCTCCGGCGAGGATGCATGGCGTATCGGGAACGAGCTGTTCACGATCACCAGCGTGCTCGACCACAACATCCAGCTTGAACGTGCCCTCACCGACCCGTCGCGCCCTGTCGAAGACAAGGTCGCAGTGCTGAAGACCCTGATCGGCGAACAGTCCCATCCGCTCACGATGGAGATCATGAGCGATTTGGTATCCCGCCGTTGGAGCCGCGTGTCCGACATCGCCAACGCCGTGGAGGATTTCGGCGTTGACGGCATGATGTACTACGCGGATTACACCAATGCCACGCTGCAGGTTTCCATTGAACTTGCCCAGCTGCATTCCGCACTGCTCAACCTTCCGGTCGTACGATCCAAGCTCTATGACGCAACCGTCCCCGCCGAAGCCCGCATCAAGCTGCTGTACAGCCTGATTGGCGATGCGGACTTCAATCAGGTGACCAAGCGTCTGGCGGAGCATGCGACCTGCAATCTGCGCAATCGTCGCTATCTGCAGACCATTCAGTGGCTGATCAACAAGCTCTCCCGTCATATGGGCGAGTCCATGGTCACCGTCACCACGGCAAAGCCACTGACCGATGAGCAGGTCGACAAGCTCGTCGCCGTCTACTCGGCCAAGACCGGCCATCCGGTGCATATCAACTCGGTGGTCGATCCGACCGTCATGGGTGGTATGCGCATCCAGGTGGGCGACGAGGTCACCGACAACACGGTGGTCGCACAACTGCAGCATCTTCAGCGCACGGTGAAGGCAACCGCCTGACGCGGTTCGCCGCACGGTGAACAAGCCTGAAACAAGACTTGACTGAATTTAAAAACAACAATAAGGAGTGATCATGGCAGAACTTACCATTGATCCCACCACGATACGCAAGGCGCTCGATGATTTCGTCGAGTCGTACAAGCCGTCGGATACGCCGACCCAGGAGGTCGGTTACGTCGCGACTGCTGGCGACGGCATTGCGCACGTGACGGGACTGCCTGGTTGCATGGCCAATGAGCTGCTGACCTTCGAAGACGGCACGCTTGGCCTGGCGTTCAACCTTGACGCCCGCGAGATCGGTGTGGTTATCCTCGGCGATTTCGCAGGTATCGAGGAGGGCCAGGAAGTGCGTCGTACCGGCGAAGTGCTCTCCGTGCCCGTCGGCGACGGCTATCTCGGCCGCGTCGTGGACCCGCTAGGCAACCCGATTGACGGTCTTGGCGAAATCAAGACCGAAGGCCGTCGTATTCTCGAGGCCCAGGCACCTGACGTTATGCATCGTCATCCGGTTGACGAGCCTATGTCCACCGGCCTGAAGGCCATCGACGCAATGACGCCGATCGGCCGTGGCCAGCGCCAGCTCATCATCGGCGACCGCCAGACCGGTAAGACCGCTATCGCAATCGATACGATCATCAACCAGAAGCGTAACTGGGAATCCGGCGATCCGAAGAAGCAGGTCCGCTGCATCTACGTCGCCATCGGCCAGAAGGGCTCCACCATCGCATCGGTGAAGCAGTCCCTCGAAGAGGCCGGCGCCATGGAGTACACCACCATCGTGGCCTCCCCGGCATCCGATTCCGCAGGCTTCAAGTACATCGCACCGTACACCGGTTCCGCCATCGGACAGCACTGGATGTACAACGGCAAGCACGTGCTCATCGTTTTCGACGATCTGTCGAAGCAGGCCGAAGCCTACCGTTCGATCTCCCTGCTGCTGCGCCGCCCGCCGGGACGTGAGGCTTACCCGGGCGATGTGTTCTACCTGCACTCCCGTCTGCTCGAACGTTGCGCCAAGGTTTCCGATGACCTCGGCGGCGGCTCGATGACCGGTCTGCCGATCGTCGAGACCAAGGCGAACGACGTGTCCGCGTACATTCCGACCAACGTCATCTCCATCACGGATGGCCAGATCTTCCTGCAGTCCGACCTGTTCAACGCGAACCAGCGTCCTGCAGTGGACGTCGGCATCTCCGTGTCTCGAGTCGGTGGCGCCGCCCAGACCAAGGCTTTGAAGAAGGTCTCCGGCACGCTGAAGATTTCGCTGGCACAGTACCGTTCGCTGGAATCCTTCGCCATGTTCGCCTCCGATCTGGATGCGGCTTCGAAGGCTCAGTTGAACCGTGGTTCGCATCTGACCGAGCTGTTGAAGCAGCCTCAGTTCTCCCCGTACTCGATGGAGCAGGAGGTCGTCTCCGTGTGGGCCGGCACCCATGGCAAGATGGATGACCTGCCGTTGGGCGACGTGCTGCCGTTCGAGAAGGCCATGCTGGATTATCTGGATCACAACACCGATATCCTCAAGACCATCCGTGAGACCGAAGACTTCACCGCCGACACCGAGGCAGCCCTCGACAAGGCCGTGGAAGCGTTCCGTGAGACCTTCGTGACCAGCGCGGGCAAACCGCTGGTCGAGAAGAAGCCTGACGTCAAGAACGCCACTCCGGTTGAGCAGGAAAAGATCGTCGCAGGAGAGAAGTGATTCATGGGCTCGCAACTCGCATTGAAATCTAGGATCGCCTCCACTGCGTCGCTGGAGAAAATCTTCAACGCGCAGGAGATGATCGCGTCTTCGCATATCGCCAAGGCACGTGACGTGGCCCTGAACGCGAAGCCGTATACCGATGCGATTTTCGACGCCGTGCAAGCGCTGGTGGCGCACACCCATATCGATCATCCGATCGTGAAGAAGGACGAGGACAACCCTCGCGTGGCTGTCCTCGCCCTCACCTCGGACCGTGGTATGGCAGGCCCGTACACCTCCTCGATCATCCGCGAAACGGAATCGCTGCTCGCCCGCCTCGACGCGGCAGGCAAGCAGCCGGAACTGTATGTGTATGGTCGCCGCGGTGTGACGTACTACAAGTACCGCAACCGTGATGTTGCCGGTACTTGGGAGGGCGATACCGACCAGCCCGGCGTGGAAGTCGCAGAATCCATCTCGAAGGCACTGATGGACGCCTATATGAAGCCGGCGGACCAGGGTGGGGTTTCCGAACTCTACATCGTGTTCACCGAATTCGTGAATATGGTGGTCCAGAAGGTGCGTGTGCTGCGTATGCTGCCCGTTGAGCTCGTGCTTCCGGAACAGCAGGGCTCCGGTCCTGTGTCCGAATCCGATGCCGACGCCGCGACCCCGCTCTATGCGTTCGAACCGAACGTCGACGAAGTACTTGACGCGATCCTGCCGAAGTACATTCAGTCCCGCATCCATGAATGCCTGCTCACCGCGGCGGCATCCGAGACTGCAAGCCGACAGAACGCCATGCATACGGCCACAGACAACGCCCGCAGCCTAATCGACGACCTGACCCGCAAGCTCAACGCTTCCCGCCAGGCTTCGATTACCCAGGAACTTACCGAAATCATCGGCAGCGCCGACGCGCTGAATAAGAAGGAAGAGTAGGAACGCATATGGCTGACAATCAGACCACAGCGGCTCCCGAGACGGCTGCAGAGCCGACCGCTGGACGCGTTACGCGCATCCAGGGCTCGGTCATCGACGTCGAATTCCCGGTGGGCCACCTGCCCGACATTTACAACGCACTTACCGTTGAGCTGACCAACACCGGCGCTCACGAAGAGGGCGAGACCACGCACAAGATCACCCTCGAGGTCGAACAGCACCTCGGCGACTCCACCGTGCGCACCGTGGCACTCAAGCCGACCGATGGCCTGGTGCGCGGCGCCACCGTACACGACACCGGCGGTCCGATCTCCGTGCCGGTCGGTGACGTCACCAAGGGCCACGTGTTCGACGTGTCCGGCAACATCCTCAACAAGAAGCCCGGCGAGACCATCACCGTGTCCGAGCGCTGGCCGATTCACCGCAACCCGCCGGCATT
The DNA here is from genome assembly GCF_000513015.1 of Bifidobacterium sp. MSTE12. NCBI lineage: Bacteria > Bacillati > Actinomycetota > Actinomycetes > Bifidobacteriales > Bifidobacteriaceae > Bifidobacterium > Bifidobacterium sp. MSTE12. Next base: position 8,206 of record NZ_AZYA01000028.1, read on the forward strand.
CGACCAGCTGGAGTCCAAGACCCAGATGTTCGAGACCGGCATCAAGGTCATCGACCTGCTGACCCCGTACGTGCAGGGCGGCAAGATCGGTCTGTTCGGTGGCGCAGGCGTGGGCAAGACCGTGCTGATCCAGGAAATGATCCAGCGAGTCGCCCAGAACCACGGCGGTGTGTCCGTGTTCGCCGGCGTCGGCGAGCGTACCCGTGAGGGCAACGATCTGATCGGCGAAATGGACGAGGCCGGCGTGCTCGAGAAGACCGCACTGGTCTTCGGCCAGATGGATGAGCAGCCAGGTACCCGTCTGCGTGTGCCGCTGACCGCACTGACCATGGCGGAGTACTTCCGTGACGTGCAGAACCAGGACGTGCTGCTGTTCATCGACAACATCTTCCGCTTCACCCAGGCTGGTTCCGAGGTGTCCACCCTGCTCGGCCGTATGCCGTCCGCAGTGGGCTACCAGCCGAACCTGGCCGATGAGATGGGCTCGCTGCAGGAGCGAATCACGTCGACCCGCGGCCACTCCATCACCTCGCTGCAGGCCATCTACGTGCCGGCCGATGATTACACCGACCCGGCCCCTGCAACGACCTTCGCCCATCTGGATGCAACCACCGAGCTGTCCCGTGACATCGCCTCCAAGGGCATCTATCCGGCAGTGGACCCGCTGAGCTCCACCTCGCGAATCCTCGATCCGCGTTACGTGGGCCAGGCCCACTACGACTGCGCGAACCGCGTCAAGGCGATTCTGCAGCGTAACAAGGAGCTGCAGGACATCATCGCCCTGATCGGCATCGACGAGCTCGGCGAAGAAGACAAGACCACCGTGAACCGCGCCCGTAAGATCGAGCAGTTCCTTGGCCAGAACTTCTACGTCGCCGAAAAGTTCACCGGTCGTCCGGGCTCCTACGTGCCGGCTGACGAGACCATCGAAGCCTTCACCCGCATCTGCGACGGTGTGTATGACGACGTTCCGGAGCAGGCGTTCTCCGGCATCGGCGGCATCGAGGATCTCGAGAAGAAGTGGCACGACATGCAGAAGGAATTCGGTGCGTGATGGCCGGATCGATCATGCAGGTGAACATCGTCGCCGCCGACCACCCCGTGTGGCACGGTACGGCGAAGTCCGTTACCATTCCGGCCTCTGAGGGCGGAATGGGCATCCTGCCCGACCACGAGCCTGTGCTGACCGTGATCAAGGAAGGAACCATCGTAGTGGTGGATCCGGAAGGCGAACGTCACTCCTTCGAAGTGACCGACGGCTTCATCTCCTTCGACTCGAACAAGCTCACCGTTGCGGTCGAGCGTGGACGTGACGTCAAGCGCGCCGAGTAATCCCTTTCAGGCAGCGCGATTGCAAGCGGCCTTCCTCCTCAATCGAGGCGGGAGGCCGCTTTGCGTATACGGGATCCCGCTCGCCCACATCCGGTCATGGTAGGGTAGTGCCTCGTGCGAATTATTGTTGCTGACTGCTCCGCCGAATATTCCGGACGACTGAACGCCTTCCTGCCGCTTGCCAAACGCGTGCTGCTGATCAAGGCGGACAACAGCCTGCTGATCTTCTCCGAACTCGGCTCCTACAAGCCGCTGAACTGGATGGCCGCGCCCTGCACCATCAAGGACATCACGCCCGACAATGCCGACGATGACGTCGACACCGCCGTGCCACAGAAAGTCATCCGAGCCTCGGCCGACAAGTCGAACGACGTGCTCGAGGTGACGTTGCAGCACATCTATTCCGACGAATCCTACGATCTGGGCGAGGACCCGGGACTTACCAAGGATGGCGTCGAGGATCATCTGCAACGCTATCTGGCCGAACAGATCGAACGTATCGGCAAGGGAGCGAAGCTCGTGCGTCGTGAATATCCGACCGCCATCGGCCCGGTCGACATCATGGCCACCGACGCCGAAGGCACGCATGTGGCCATCGAGATCAAACGCAACGGCGGTATCGACGGCGTCGAGCAGCTCACCAGATATTGCGAACTGCTCAACCGCGATCCGCTGCTTGCTCCGGTCCGTGGCATCTTCGCCGCGCAGACCATCACCCCGCAGGCCCGCGTACTCGCCGAGGACCGTGGCTTCCGCTGCCTGATCCTCGATTACGAGGAGATGAAGGGCGTGGAGGACGACTCCCTGCGTCTGTTCTGACAAAGATTCCGGGAAGTTTCCCCAATCCCAAGCCGGCGTTCTCAAACCACCGACGGTGAGCGCCCCGTAAGCGTCGGTAGATTGGGGCAATTGGCCCAGTTTGAGTGTCGGGCGACTTCCAGGACTTTCTCAATCGTGTTCTATGGGTGTCAACAGATTGTGCGCCGATACGGAACCTCTGCATGGATGCTCCAATGGTCGTCCGCACTCTCGACGTTCCATTGCCCCTGCATCGACTCGATGGTCCGACGGTATCGTTCCAGGCCGGACCGCAGACCGGCATCGGCACTCGGTTTCGGAACGTCGGAAAGCTCGATCACGAAAGCGGCGTCGGTCCAACTGATCAGCATGGTATAGCCGGCATATGCCCGGGCATGTTTGGCGATGTTGCCGAACAGTTCGCGGGCGAGACCGATGATAAGCGGTGCAGTCTTGCCATCGATTGACGTAGGCTCCACGCCGAGACGGAGCACCTCTCCGGCACACCCGTTCGCCGCCAGATTGCCTCGGCATACGGTGATGAGTTCGTCGAGTTCGGAGAGCCCACTGGATTCGGTAGACATGTCGTTGGCCTGTTGTTGCAGAGTCCGCCATTCATGGTCGTCTTGATTGGTGCCGTCGTTCTGCCCGGCCGCCGGCCTGTTGCTTTCGAGCGTGAGGATGGCTTTTCTGGTATGCGCCAGCGCATCAAGCGCAAGCTTCCTGACATTCGTCCACACTTCCCGTTGCCCGTCGTCACATGTTGTGAGCTGGTGATCGGCCATCATGACGATATCTCCCAGATCATTCGTCGTATAGTCGTGCAGGCGTTGAGCGATTCCCGCGTTGGCCAGCAGAGCCTGTTCCCGCTGCAGTTGGCGTTGCCGTTCCCCATTCCTGCGAATGAGCATGCTGATGCATAGCGTCAACGCGATGAGGCAGGGGAAGGAGAGCAGATTATTGTCGATTGTGGGAAAAGCAACGGCATAGGGGGAGAAGAAAACGGCGGCGAGCAGCGCGATGCCCGCCAAAACGCCTTCGATAAGGTTCGCATATCCGATCGAGCCCATGGCGAGCAAGGCCAATAGCAGAACCGGAGCGAAAGCTGTTCCGCCGACAAGAAAATCGCCCACGCTCATGGCTATGACCAGATAGCAGCCATGATCCGGCACGAACGCGAACCATGCCGTACTTAGGACGGCGATAATGACGCAGCACAGGTATTTCGGCCATTGTGCGGCATCGAGAGACCAGTCGACGCCCATAACGATGACGGCGGCGAGGCCGAACAGGCAGGTGAACGCGGCGAGTGCGGTACGTGGCATTGGAGTGCGGCAAGGAAGGCGGAGCGTGGTGGGTTGCTTCATAGGTTCCTCGATTCGGGCCGCTGGCAGCATCATTCAGATGATATGCCTGTTCCGGCATTGCGCGACGACGTCATGCCAATCGGAGATGTGGAATTTCGTCTTGATGTTTCGTCGATGCGAAAAGACGGTGTCGACGGAGATGCCCAGACGTGCCGCGATCTGTTTCGCATTCAGGCCCGATGCGCTGAGCATAAGAATCCGCTGCTCGGCGTCGGTGAGTTTCGGCAGCGGAGCTTCGGTTCCGTATGATGCGGGTGAGGTTTCGCAAGATTCCGGGGGAGCATTCAATACGGCGGCGATTGCCTCGGGAAGATCGTCGGCAATCGTCGTCTTGTCCAATATCGTTGTGATGCCGGCTTGCGTTGCCTCTGCCTGGTACAGTTCCGGTTCGTATGAGGTCATGCCGATGACCGCTGTGGTGGGTGAAGCGCGACGGAGCAATTGCGCGATCTGCGGACCTGTGACGCCATTCAAGGCCATGTCGAGCAATAGGATGTCTGTGTGCTGCAAGCCATGCCGGCATTCCTGCAGTGCACGCGTTGGAAAGGTCGTAGACCAAAGATCCAGCTTCATGCCATTTCGATGGTCCAGCCGCTTGAGCATCAGCATGATGTAATTCAATGCGCAGGCATCGTTGTCGAGCACACCGATGCGTATGCTGCGAATGTTCGTATTCCCCATGAGTGCCATGGTTGCAGTGTATCGCGTCGCTCGAGGTTGCGTCGGTCGGCCGTTTCGTGGTGCAGCGGTTTCTGCAGTTATCTGCAGACGACCTATGGCTCCCAATGCAGTTTCTCTACAGTGGATTCCGCAAGGCACTCGGCTTTGCAAGACATCGCAGAAGGAAGGTTCCGATGATGAAATCGTTACGTATGAGCAGAATAATGAGATGCTGTGTGGCGCTTTTCGCTGCTGTTGCCTCTATGTGCTGTTTCGCGGCTCCTGCCATGGCCAACAATCATGGCGATACCGCATGGAGCGCATACTTAAAAAATTGGGAGACATCAGATACTCCAAATCGGCAGAAGCAGGATTCATCCTATGCGTATATCAAAGCTGACTTCGTTACAAAGAATCGTACGATTCGGGCTTGGGCACCAGGCTATTCAAATAACGATGTGAAATCGAGTACGGTGAACTTCACAACTGGCCAGTCAAGAAAAATCAGTCAGTATGCTTTTGAAAATAATGGATATAAGCCGTGCCAGATTCATCTCAGGCTGCAGAATACGGCTAAGTACAACGACGTGACTCAGGCCTGGGGCGTTTGGAGCCCGGATTCTGTCTGAAGTCGACGGTTGGAGGTGCGTGATGTTTGCACCTCCAACCGTCGAATCGTTGGAGAAGGTTGTGTGAGAATGGTCAATGGTGCTTTGCTTCGTGGGCAGATCAGACGCGGGTTATTGAGCATCCGTTTCCTGCTGGTGTTGGCGCTGGCGGTATTCATGGCCGTGTTCCAGTGGTGGACGATGCGGCATGCGGGATACAGGCTGCCATATCATCAGCCGACGTTTTTGGACGAGACATTATTGTTCTCGACATATGGCAGCGGGACCACGCTATATCAGTTTCTGTTCCCATTCCTGGCTGCGTTGGCCGGAGGAAGCACGCTGGCCGTGGAACGTCGCAGCGGCAGATTGACGTTCCTGCAAGCTCGTTCAAGCTACGGCGTCGTGGAACGTACCTCCTTGTGCTCGGGCTTTTTCTTGGGAGCTCTTGGAGGGGTGCTTCCCTACGTCATGAGTGTTCTTCTCGCCGCTGCCGGGAACCCTCATCTCTCATTCATCGATGGGGTGGAAAGCACGGACGTCGATGTCGCGAGCTTCCAATTCATTCTGATTTCGTCTGAAGGCTGGATCTATCCGATATACCGGTTCAACCAGTTGCTATGTATAGCTGTTGCCGGTCTGCTGATGACGGTGCTGTCAGGCTTGTTCGCATGCATGGCCGTTGCTATTTCGCCGTTTGTGAGGCATCGGAACGTGGAAGTGCTGGTGCCGGTCGCCTTCCTGCTGCTGTGGTGGATGCTTCCGGGGATAATCCGGCTTCCCTCCATATGTCCTTTCTCAAGCCATGTGGAGGAGCTGAATCCTATCCTCTATCTCGGCTTTGATGGCTTCGAAACACCCGGAGCCAACGTTGCGAATCTTATCGGCATCGCCATGACCCTGGTCGGCCTTCCGGCGATGGTCGCCGCATTGTGCTGGTTGCAAAGGAAACGCCATGATTAACGACCTGTTTGTGCCGATCAGGCGTGTTTCCGTGCGTGCGAGACGTCTCATGTGGATTGCGGTGGCCTGTGGATCGGCATACTATCTGTCGGTGCTGCAGCAGTCCATGCCGTTGCCGGTGTTGTACCGGGGTTGCATGGTGGAGATTGCGGAGCGTGTGGTTCTGCCTGCGAATCTCATATTGTTCTGCATGGGTTGCGCGCGTTTCGGCGCGTTCGAACGGGTGCGTCGGAACCCGCGAGATGAATTCCATCTGAACGCCTTCTGGCTGGTATTCGTTTCAGGTGTCGTGTCCGTAGCCGCTTGGGGTTTTTTTGTCGTGGCGAATATGCTCAAAGAGGGCATGAACGATCTTGGGCAATGGTCGTTATGCACGATCATGCTGCTGCAACTGCTCATGATGAATGCATCGGTCGCACTGCTGGTATGGCTGTTGATGAACCTGGGTATAGCGTGGGGGCAGATTCTGCCGCCAGTCATCGCCATACCCATCATCGCCGATTTCTGTCTGAAGCCGATGCCCGGCGACCTGACCCGATATGCCTTCTACTTCTGGTATCCGATCGGCGATTCCCTGGTGGCGGTGCTTGTCCAGCAAGTAGCGCCTTTCATCGGTTACTGCATACTGCTAACGATGGCAAACGTGGCCGCGTTCGACCGTAGCGACAGATTGGAGCTGTCATGATGGCTTGGAAGCGGATAGTCCAGATAGTGCGCGAAGGCAACGGCATTCGCCTGATGCTTGCACTTGTATACGCGGTGATGATGTACCGCTTCTATACGAGCGGTCAGGATTACCGGGTCTTCATGGGTATGTTCCGCGTTCCTGATTTTGACCTGGCGTCCTCCCATTTGGAAGGCAACATGTATGCCATCGGATTCATGGTGTTCGGCGTGGCGTTGCTGCTGGAACAGCCTTCGACGTACCTCAGCGTTCCCGAGACGATGGTGTATGTGCGTCGCCGCCGCGGACTGTCAAGATTCCTTGGATACTGCGCCATAGTGTTGGCGTACTGTCTCGCCTACACAGGCGTGCAGCTGATCGTGGCGTTTCGTGTGGTCTACGCGTCGCGTGCGCCGTTGGCGCTTGGTGCCGTGTGCGCGGGGTGGACGTTGTTGGTGCTGGTTCTGACCATCAATCTTGGCTATCTCGGTGGGAATCGCGCCTATGGCTATCTTGCGGCATTGATGATGGTCCTTGCGCCGTTGTCTTGCGCGCCGGTGATGCGTTGGCTTGTGAAATCCTCACTGCTTGTGCCGAATTGGGGTGCGGTGCTGGGCATTCTGACCATTGTGCTGGTCACGGCCAATTACGTGCTGTTCGATCGGCTGGAAATCATTTGAATCATTCATCTCGTAAGGAGAGCAATCATGTATGTCGATCTTGATCACGTGTCGAAAACCATCAAGGGCAAGGCCGTGCTGCGTGATGTGAGCGTAGGTTTCGAGCGTGGGCGGATCTATGGCGTGGTAGGGCCGAACGGGTCAGGCAAGACCATGCTGCTTCGTGCGATCTGCGGGTTTATCCGGCTTGATGCGGGTACGGTGACCATCAATGGCAAAGCAGTGGAATTCAACCGGAAACTGCCGGATTCCGTGGGCGTGATCATCGAGAATCCCGGGTTCGTGTTGCAGGAGACCGGTATGCAGAATCTGAAGTATCTGGCCGGCATCAACAGGGATTTCGACCCGGAGGAAACGGAACGGCTGTTGAGACTGTTCGACCTGTTGGAGCATGCCGACAGCACGGTGAAATCGTATTCGCTGGGCATGCGTCAGAAACTGGCCATCGTACAGGCGCTGATGGAGCATCAGCATCTGATTGTGCTGGATGAGCCGACGAACGGATTGGATCAGGAATCGGTGGCGATGTTCCTTGCGGAGATGCGGCATCAGCGCGACAAGGGCAATACCGTCATCATCGCATCCCACCATAGCGACGAGCTCAACCAGATCGCCGACCATATCTACACGATGCGTGAAGGCATGCTGAGCGTTGACGACTAGGGAGCTTTCAGGATAAGTGTCAGGTTCCATACTAGGAATCGAGGGAATTCGATTTATGCCGGGAATATGACTGCGAACGAATCCGCCACTGCCTTTGAAGAGGCTCTTCAGACGTCGTGAGACCCTATTCGACGACTCCTTCGGATTGTTCTCACGGAGATTCCGGAACATCCCCAGTCCGGTATCCCCTTTTCGTAGGGATATTTCCCAAATCGTATGGGCATTTTCCCAAACTACCGACACTGAGCACCCCGTAAGCATCGGTAGTTTGGGTATTTCTGATTTCTCCTAATACTTACTCGGTTATCTCCCAATCTGCCGACGGTGAGAGTCCTGTGAGCGTCGGCAGTTTGGGTATGTCCCTGTCTACACGGGTATTTCTGGTATTTCCCCTACTTTGTTCGGTTACCTCCCAATCTGCCGACGGTGAGTACCCTGTGAGCGTCGGTGGTTTGGATTTCTCCCAAACTATCGATGGTGTGAGTCCTGTGAGCGTCGGTAGATTGGGTATGTCCCTTTTCTGCATGGGTGTTCCCCAATCTGCCGACGGTGAGTACCCCGTGAGCGTCGGCAGTTTGGGTATATCCCTGTCTACACGGGTATGTCTGGGTATTCCCGTACTTGTTTGGGTATCTCCCAATCTGCCGACGGTGGGGGTGTGCTGAGTGTCGGTAGATTGGGGTGACTGATTCGCTGGCGATGGACGGGGCGGGAATATGTATGGGGTGTATGGGTAGGGGCACGTATGTGCGGAGTGCGTGGATGACGAGTGGGGGTCTTCCCGGCAAAACGGGAAGGCCCCCACTATCGGATGATGCACCTGAACGGCGGATCAGTACGCGGCGAGGATGTCGACCACGAACACCAGCGTGGAGTTGGCCGGAATGGAGCTTTGCTTCTTGTTCCCATAGCCGAGATCCGGCGGCACGACCAGCAGCACCTGCGAGCCTACGGTATGGCCTGCCAGACCTTGCTTCCATCCCTTGATTACGCTGTCCAGCGAGAAGGAGCTGGATTCGCCACGGTCCCAGGAGGAATCGAACTGGGTGCCGTCAAGCAGCCAGCCGGTGTAATTCGCCACAACGGTCTGCGTGTCCTTGACCTCCGCGCCGTTGCCCTTGATCAGGTCCTGCGACACCAGCGAATCGGAGCCCTTGTAGCCGTTCATGTCGATCGACGGCTTGCCGTCCTTGTCGAGCGTCACCTTCGGCAGGTCGGATGGCACATCCATGACCTTGGTGCCTTCGGCCTTTGTCAGATCCTTCGATTTGGACACGAAGGTGAGCACCATCAGATACGAGGTGCCCGAGGAATTCGAATCATTGACGCCGATGGCGATGGTGGAGTTGAGCTTCTGGCCCTTGATCAGATTGTAGTAGGCCGCGGTCATCTGGCTGGTGTCGGAGGAGACCACGGTGGAGCAATCCGGAGTGTTCTTCTCCCACGTGCTCATGAGTTCCGAGCCGTCCTTTACATTGATGGCGATGCCCTGCGAGCATACGCGGTCGCCGTCTTCGATGACGGCGCCGTCACCCTTCTGCAGGATGGCGTAGCTGTTGTTCTCGACGGTCATCGGGGTTTTGAAGGCGACGGTCGGCTTCTTGCCGAGCTCGCCGGTGGCGGTCACGCCCGCGACCTGATGCATTTTGGTCGATGATGAGCTGGAGGAAGACGCGGATGACGAGGCCGATGAGGAGGACGAGGCCTTCGAATCGGAGCCATTGCCGCAGGCTGAGACGCCCAGGCACATGATCATGGTGCAGGCTGCCGCTGCGGCTTTCAGGAAAGTAGTTCTGCGCATGGGTTCAACCATACCGGCAAACCTTGATTTTCCTCGGTTCAGGGGGCTTTATATGGGGAGACTGTAGAATGGTTGGTGCTATGACTTTACCGCAAGAAGAACAAGAACAGCCACAGGTCAAGGCAGGCCCCACGCGCCATGCCAAGATCATGCGTGGCATCGTTACGCCCATTCTTGGTTTGCTCGCCGTCGCGTGCATCGTTCTCGGCGTATTGAACGCCACCATGTGGAAGCCGAGCGCGCGGATCACCGCCAGTTCGTCGGTGAACGGTTCACGCTATGTCGTGACCGATCCTGGTGTGCTTTCCCTGATCGACAAGCGCGTGAACATCACGGCAAAGGCCTCGGATGCATCCGCGAACGTATGCATCGTCATCGGGTCGGCCCGCGATGTCGCCGGCTGGATTGCAGGCACGCCATACACGCGTATCACCGGACTGTCCGACTGGTCCGCGCTATCCACGCAAAAGGCCGCGGCCCAGGGAACCGCGGACCAATCCGACAACCAGGTGGCGGTGCAGGACTCCGATATGTGGACGAAGACCTCATGCGGAAACGGAACCGCCAATCTGCAGATCAAGGGCACCTCGACCGATGACGGCACCAATGCCGTTGCACTGATTGATTTCGGTGATGCGAAGAACGCCACCGTTTCATTGGATTGGACCAGACAGACGCTTCCCGATTTCGCCATGCCGTTGTATTTCGCGGGCGGTCTGTTCGTGATCCTGGCGATACTTGCCGCCTCGGTCTTCGCCATGCCTCCGCACAAGCGCCGTCATCGGGCGGCCGCGGCCGTTGCCGGCGTCGGCTCCGAACAGGGCGACAGCGAAGCGGTGTCGACATGGGTGAAGAACGCCGAAACCAGCGCCTCCCGTAATGAAAAGGCCTCGACGGCCAAGCGCAAGCGCCGTCGCCATGCGTCGCATCGTTCCGGCGCACGCACTCAGGAACCAGACGATCAGCAGCCGACCATCATCGATCCGGCGGCGCGCAATCTGGTCGCCGATCAGCAGGCGAACGCCGTGCCGTCCGATGGCGGCGCAACCACGGATACCGCCGGCAACAGTGACGGCGAGGCTACCTCCGTAATTTCGGCGGATGAGCTGCAGGCGTATTTCGCGCGACTCGCGCAGGAGCAGGTACAGTCGAATACCGACGACGGTGCCGACGGCAACGATCAAACGGAAGAGGCCAAGTGATGAGTAAGCGTTTCAGCAAAATCGCGGCGGCCGTACTCGCCGTCGGACTGATGATCGGCATGGGCGGCTGCGAAGGCCAGTTACCGAAAGCGTCGTCGTCCACGTCGTCGTCCTCCGCGGCACCGAATCTGACTGCGGAACAGGAAAAGAAGATCCGTACGCAGATCCTCAAAACACTCGACCAGTACAATCAGGATCGCAATACCGATGAACTCGGCACGATCCTGTCAGGCCCGGAACTGACCATTCGCACCAGCGAGCTTGAAGTGGCGCGTGCCACCGACAATCTGGACCGCAAGACCACCATTCCGACCGATTTGGCGCAGACCGTCATCTCCACCGAGAGCGGCTGGCCGCGTACAGTGTTCTCCATCACCACCACCACCGAAGACCAGCAGTCCAAGCGTCTTCTGGTGCTCAAGCAGGATTCCGCGCATCAGAACTACAAGCTGTGGGGTGTGGCGCGCCTGTTCTCCGGTGTGAAGATGCCGAAGTTCGAGATTGCGAGCCTCGGCAGCCAGCAGGGCACCGACAAGGATTCCGGCCTGCTGATGACGCCGAAGGAAGCGGTCAAAGAATACGCCGACGTGTTGCAGCACGGCGCGAACAGCAAGTATGCCTCGCAGTTCGCCGACGATGATCTGCGCACGAAGCTATCGGAACTGACCGATCAGGTGCAGAAGGCCATGGAACTCAACAAGGGCACCCAGGAACAGACCTTCACCCCGGTGGACGACGCGATATGCGTGATGCGCTCCTCCGACGGCGGTGATCTGGTGGTGGCTCAGATCAATTCCGAATGGACGCGTTCCGCCGGCGAAGGCCGCGAATCGCAGCCGGCCTCCGACGCCGAAAAGGCGTTGTTCGGCGACGGCAAGGCCACCAGCATCATGAAGACCACGTATGTGAACGTCGTGGCGCTGTATATTCCGAAGGCGAACACGGGCAAGCAGGTTACCGCCGTGGGCTCGGAACGCCAGCCCATCAAGGTCGAAGCGTCTGAATGATGCCATGACGGGCCGGAACTGAAAGCGGCCCTACCTCCGAACTGAAATCGTTGCTGGTACCTATAGTGGGTGCCAGCAACGATTTTTGTGTCTTGGGAGGCATCATGGCAGAACAAAGGCCGTTCAATCCGGGAGTTTCATTGGCTGGAGCCGTTGATTTGGAGGCGCTCAAGCATCAGGTGAAGGCCGAGCCCGGGCAGGCCGGCGGTGCTCCGGCTGCGGGCGGCTACGTGATCGACACCACGGAGGGCACGTTCCAGGCCATGGTGCAGACTTCGACCACGTTCCCGATTCTGCTATTGCTGTGGGTGCCGACCGACGACCGTCTGTTCGACATGGCCCGCAAACTGGGCGATGCCGTGAACCAGCTCAACGGCCAGATCCAGTTGTCCCGTATCGACATCGCATCCAATCCTTCGATTGCGCAGGCCTTCCAAGTGCAGGGAGCGCCGGCGCTTTTCGCACTGATCGGCGGTCGTCCGATGCCGATTCTGCAGGGCCTGCCGTCCGATGAGGAGCTGCAGCAGATCACCGAAGTCGTGGTGCCGAAGCTGATCGCTGCGGCCCAGCAGGCCGGTGTGACCGGTTCCGCGCCGTATTCGGGCGATCCGGATTCCGATGCGGCCAATTCCGCATCCGCCGCTTCCGCCCAGGACCAGATACCGCCGGAACATCAGGAGGCCTACATGTTGGCCCAGCAAGGCGATTATGCAGGTGCCGCGGCCGCATACGGAAAGGTGCTGGAATCCGATCCGAACGACTCCCGCGCGGCTCGCGAACGCGCGAAGGCGCTGCTGCTGGCCCGTTCCGGCTCCGCCAACGTGCGTGAGGTGCGTGCTGCGGCCGCCGAGCATCCGAATGATGTGGATGCGCAGCTTGCCGTGGCCGACATCGACATGATCGGCGGCCAGATTCAGGACGCCTTCGATCGTCTGCTGGATTTCGTGGCCGCCGGGCACAAGGCCGATATCGAGCCGGTACGCCAGCGTCTGCTTGAATATTTCACCATTCCGGAACCGTCCGATGAGCGTCTGAAGCGTGCGCGGCGCCGTCTGGCCACGCTCATGTACTGATCGTACTGATCGCGGCCGGCGCTCAATGGCGGTCGGACCGCTATTCCATGCGGTTCTTGCCGAACAGTTCAAGGAACCGGGGCCCCTGCGCCTCCAGTTCCCGCTCGAACTCCGACTGCCACAGCGAGTATGGCTTCACGGCCAGTCCCTCGTTGCTGAAGCGGGGCTGATCGGTGATTTCGGTGGTGCAGAATTTCGGAATCACCAGGTTCGTGACCGGTCCGATGCGTTGCGCTTCGGCGATGATCAGGGGAGCGTTGGCCCCGCCGAATACGTCGATGTTCCAGCCATCCTCGTCGATCCAATCGCTGAACCGGTTCTTGATGGTCACCTCGCCGCCACGACGGATCAGTTCGCCGGCGATGCGGGCGTCGATGTCGCGGCTGGCTTCATAACGCGTGCCGCCGACGGAAGGGCCCTTCACGCTGATTGAGCCGGAACGAAAGTCGTCGCGATACCGTTCCAGAATCTGCAACGGTTGAACGTCAGGCGACATGTCAAGACGCACGGAACGCGTCTTCAGCCGTACGCGCAGCGCGTAGCCGCCTTCGTGCACGTAATAGCTTTGCACGATCAGAGTGGGATTGTCCCCATCATCCAATTCGGTGGGCATCGCGCGGCAGAAGAAACGGCGCGTGTACTCGAAATCGTTCATATGCTCTCCCATAGCCCCAGTGTAATGTCGACATTCTTGGAAAACGGCGAGAACGTAATGTTTTTCGGCCGAATCACAGGTTTTTTCAACGGAATTTGCTCACGATTGCGCATATTGCGGAAAAGAGCGTGTAAAGTAGGGTGACGCACGGGTTTGTAGCTCAGTGGATAGAGCGTCTGTCTCCGGAACAGAAGGTCGTGGGTTCGATCCCCATCAAGCCCACTCGCGTTCGCCGCGCAACGGTGTGCGTTCAAAGGAGAGAAAATATGAGCGAGAAGATGGAAGCGGTGGCGACTTCCGAAGCGCCTGCCGCCCTAGGAGCATACAGCCAGGCGGTCAAGGCCAATGGATTCGTATTCGTCTCCGGTCAGCTGGGCATCGATCCGACCACTGGCGAACTGGCGGGTGACACCGCGGGCGAGCAGGCGGCACAGGCCCTGAAGAACATCAAGCACATTCTCGACACCGCCGGAACCGGCATCGAACATGTGTGCCGCGCCACCATCTACCTGAAGGACGTCGAGGACTTCAAAGAGGTCGACGCCGTTTATGCGCAGGCGTTCATCGGCTCCGTGAAGCCGGCACGAGTCGCCTTCGGCAACAATATGATTCCGAAGGGCGCTCTTGTTGAGATCGACGCCATCGCGGTTCTCTGATCCATCAGACGGTATGCCGAATCCCGCCGCATGGGAATGCCTCGCGCATATTGCCCGAGGCATCGTGTAAGGCGGGATTCCTCACCAATCGGGTGCCGTACAACGGCGTATGGCGCTCTTACTCTTCCATTCGTTCGTGCCGATTCGTCCCGGCCGACTTCAGACATGCCGTGTAATGTCATGATGGATGCGCCCGGCCATGGCGCACATGCGGAGGCAGGCAAGGAGTTGGAACGAATGACCATGCAGTCCGGAAGCGGCGACGAAACCGCGGTCGAACGCGAGCAGGGCGGGCTCGAACGCAAGATGGAGACCCGTCATCTGACCATGATCTCGCTGGGCGGCGTAATCGGCACGGGCCTGTTCCTGAGCTCCGGCTACACGATTCATCAGGCGGGGCCGCTTGGCGCGATCATCGCATACGGCATCGGCTCCGTGCTCGTATATTTCATCATGCTCAGCCTCGGCGAACTGTCGGTGGCCATGCCGTATGCCGGCAGCTTCCACCTGTATGCGAAGCGGTTCATCGGCCCCGGCACCGCCTTCACCATCGCCGTGCTGTACTGGCTCAATTGGGCGGTGGCGCTCGCTTCGGAATTCACGGCCGCCGGTCTGTTGATGCAACGGTGGTTTCCGCATTCTCCCGCTTGGGCATGGTCGGCCATGTTCATCGCGGTCGTCTTGTTGCTCAACGTACTGTCGGTACGGTTGTATGGTGAATCGGAATTCTGGTTCGCGTCGATCAAGGTCTTCGCGATCATTGCGTTCATCGTGATCGGTTTGCTGGCGATATTCGGCGTGATTCCGATCGCCGGCTATACGCATGCGCCGTTGTTCGGGAACTATTCCGCCGACGGATGGCTGCCGAACGGTGTGCTGCCGATTTTCTCGACGCTGCTGACGGTTGTGTTCGCGTTTTCGGGAACCGAAGTCGTCGGTGTTGCGGCCGGAGAGACGAAAGATCCGTCGAGGGCGATTCCGAAGGCCGTACATACGACGGTGTTGCGTCTGGCGATTTTCTTCATCGGCTCGATTGCGGTGATGGCCGCATTGATTCCGTGGCACAAGTCGGGTGTCGACACCAGTCCGTTCGTGCTGGTGTTCCAGTCGATAGGCATGCCGTTTGCCGGTGACGTGATGAATTTCGTGGTGTTGACGGCCGTGCTGTCCGCTGCGAATTCCGGTCTGTATGTGTGTTCGCGCATGGTGTGGTCTCTGGCCAGGGAGGGCATGATTCCACGTGTGCTGGGCAGAACGAACTTCCATGGCGTGCCGGTGTTCGCGGTGATGTTCAGCATGGCGGGAAGCCTGCTGGCGCTGCTTTCCTCCGTAGTGGCCGCCTCCACCGTGTATCTGGCGTTGGTGGCCGTGTCGGGTCTGGCTACGCTGGTGGTGTGGGCGTCGGTATCCGTGTGCCATATTCGCTTCCGCCGTCAATGGCTGGCGGAAGGGCATGCGGTTGACGAACTCAGGTACCGGGCGCCCGGCTATCCGTTCGTGCCGATCGCCGCGATCGTGATGTGCGTCGGGGCTCTGGCATTGGTCGTACTCGACCCCTCCCAGCGTTCCACGCTGCTGTACATGATTCCGTTTGTGGCCCTCTGCTATGCCGGCTACTACCTCAAGACCAGATTCGATTCCTCCGATTCCGACTAGGAGAGGAAGAGGCGTGCGGGCTCGGGCCGGGGTTCTGTCGGCGCGCTCGGTAGACTGGGGAGAATGAGCCCAGAAGCGTTAAGTGAACTGATTTCCAAGATTGCCCATGCTCTCGTTGCCGCCGGTAAGGCAGGCACCCTGACCGACGAGCTGATCCCCCCGGTGTCCAAGCTCACCGTGATGCGCCCGAAGGACCGCGCACACGGCGACTGGGCCTCCAATGCGGCCATGCAGCTGGCTAAAAAAGCCGGTATGAAACCTCACGATCTGGCTGAGCTGTTCGCGGCCGAACTGGCCCAGTCCGACGGTATCAAGTCCGTGGAAGTGGCCGGTCCCGGCTTCATCAACATCGTGCTCGACTCCGCTTCCGCAGCGGCCGTGGTCGATGCCGTGCTTGAAGCAGGCAACGCCTACGGCAAGAACGACCATCTCGGCGGTGAGACCCTGAATCTCGAATTCGTCTCCGCCAACCCGACCGGCCCCATCCATATCGGCGGCACTCGCTGGGCCGCCGTCGGCGACTCCATGGCCCGCGTGCTCGAAGCCAATGGCGCCAAGGTCGTGCGCGAATACTACTTCAATGACCATGGCGAGCAGATCAACCGTTTCGCCAAATCCCTCGTGGCGGCCGCCCACGGCGAAGAGACCCCGATCGACGGCTACAGGGGTGCCTATATCGATGAAATCGCGCAGCGCGTCATCGATGAAGCCAAGTCCGACGGCATCGACATCCTCGATCTGCCGCGCATCGACGGCGGCAAGGACGACAAGGGCGAACCGCTCGGCGAAGGTGACTCCGAACAGCGTGAGGAATTCCGCAAGCGCGCAGTGCCGATGATGTTCGACGAAATCCGCAGATCCATGAAGAACTTCCGCGTGAACTTCGACGTGTGGTTCCACGAGAACAGCCTGTACTCGGACGGCGAGGTCGACAAGGCCATCGCCGACCTGCGCGAACGCGGCGACATCTACGAAAAGGACGGCGCCACCTGGTTCGAATCCACCAAGCATGGCGACGACAAGGATCGTGTGATCATCAAGTCCGACGGCAACTACGCCTACTTCGCCGCCGACATCGCCTACTATCGCAACAAGCGCCATCGCGAAGCCGATCCGGCGGACGTGGCCATCTACATGCTCGGCGCCGACCACCACGGCTACATCGGCCGCATGATGGCCATGTGCGCCGCATTCGGTGACGAACCGGGCAGGAACATGCAGATTCTCATCGGCCAGCTCGTCAACGTGATGAAGGACGGCAAGGCCGTACGTATGTCGAAGCGCGCCGGCAACGTCGTGACCATCGACGATCTGACCGAGGCCATCGGCGTGGACGCCTCCCGCTACTCGCTGGCCCGCACCGACTACAACTCCCCGGTCGACATCGACCTGAACCTGCTTGCATCGCATTCCAACGAAAATCCGGTGTACTACGTGCAATATGCGCATGCCCGTTCCTGCAACGTGGACCGCAACGCGGCCGCGGCCGGCATCACCTACGATGGCGCCGACGTGAGCCTGCTCGACACCGTGGCCGATGGCGAAGTGCTCGCCGCCTTGGCCCAGTGGCCGGCCCTGCTTCGGGAAGCCGGCGATCTGCGCGCGCCGCACCGCGTGGCCCACTACCTTGAGGACCTTGCCGCCACCTACCACAAGTGGTACAACGTGGAACGCGTGGTGCCGATGGCACTCACCGACCCGGAAGCCCGTGGAGAGGACGCCGAGGCCGTGCGCATCGCCAAGGCTCCGGAACCGGCCCGCGCCGCCGCACGCCTGAAGCTCAACGACGCCGTCCGGACCGTAATCGCCGAAGGTCTTGACCTACTCGGCGTCACCGCCCCCGACAGGATGTGAGGCCGAACATGCCCATCACCCCGATTTGGCCGGCCGGGTCGGCCGTGAACGACAACGGTGAAATCACCTTCCACGGTCGCACCGCCGAAAGCCTGCTCGACGAATTCGGCTCGCCGCTCTACGTCATCGACACCGATGAAGTGCGTGCGCGCGCCTCGAAATTCGTAACATCCGCAGGCAATGCGTTCAACAACACCGTCACGCACGTAAGCTTCGCCGGCAAGGCATTGCTGTCCAAGGAGATCTGCCGCATCGTCACCGAAGCAGGCATGCTCATCGACACCTGCACCATGGGCGAGATGCGCATCGCGCTCGCCGCAGGCGTTCCGGGCCGTAGGCTCGTATTGCACGGCAACAACAAATCCGATGAGGAAATCGCGCTCGCCATCGAACAGGGATTCGCCAAAATCGTGGTGGACGAGCCGAACGAGCCCGCTCGCATCGCCGACATCGCCAAACGTCTTGGCAAGCGAGCACGGGTGATGCTGCGCGTCACCTCCGGCATCCATGCGGGCGGTCACGAATTCGTTTCGACCGCGCACGAGGATCAGAAATTCGGCGTGGCGTTGCTGCCGGTGGACGCCGACGCGAGCAAGCTGAGCGTGCTGGACGATCTGACCGACGTGACTCCGGCAGGAAGCAATGCAAGGCTGGGGGAGCAGTCGGGCGAGGCCGGTTCCGACCGTGCCCTGCGGTATGACATCAAGTACCCCTATGACATGAGCCACGAGAAGGTTTCGGAAGGCGATCGCAAACTTGCCGAAGCCATGACCATGGTGGCCGACGGACCGGCGCTCGCCGTGCTGAAGGATATCCAACGCCATCAGGACGTACTTGAACTGGTCGGCGTGCACTCGCATATCGGCTCCAACATCCATGATGCGGATGCCTTCATTCAGGCCGCGAAACGCATGATGCTCCTACGCAAGACCTTCTACGCCACCGATGCGTACACGTTGCCGGAGGTCGATCTGGGCGGCGGCTATTCCGTGGCCTACACCGATGGCGAGGATGCCATGGACATCGACGTGGAACTCGGCCGTCTCGCCGACGCGGTCACCACCGTGAACCGTGCGCTCGGCATGCCCGCCCCGGTCATCTCCTTCGAACCGGGTCGTTGGACGGTCGCGCCGACCGGCGTGACGCTCTACCGTGTAGGCACCGTCAAACCGGTGCGGCTGAATGGCGACGCCACCGACAAGGCCGGCAATCCGGTGCATGAACGTGTGTACGTATCCGTCGACGGCGGCATGAGCGACAACATCCGTCCCGCCCTGTACGGCTCCGACTACACCGCACGGCTTGCCAACCGTAAGGGTTCGGACGACACCAAACTGTGTCGTGTGGTGGGCATGCACTGCGAATCCGGCGACATCGTCGTGAACGAAGTGCGGCTGCCGGCCGACATCACGCGCGGCGACATTCTCGCGGTGCCGGTCACCGGCGCGTATGGGCGCACCATGGCCAGCAACTACAATCAGGCGTTGATTCCGGCGGTCGTCGGCATCGGCGAGACCGATGCGCATGTGATGATTCGCCGTCAGAGCATCGACGATCTCCTCAGCTGGGACGTCAGCCGGTAACGGCGCGTATCGACGGAACGTCAGCGCGCAATCAACGTGCCCACCGGACCGCCGGCAAGTACGGCACCGTGGGCGGTGATGTCGATTGCATCGATGTCGTCGGCGTTCGTGAACACCACGATCACGTCGGTGAGCTTTCCGGCCGCATGCACGGCCGCCAGATCGACTTCGTCGATCGGCTCACCGGCGTTGACCTTCTGCCCGGGCTGTACCAGCAAGGTGAACGGCCCGCCCTTGAGCTGCACCGTATCGATGCCGATGTGCACCAGCGCTTCAATGCCGTTCTCCATCGTGATGCCCACGGCATGCCTCGCATTGGCGATGGTCGAGATGGTGCCGCTGACCGGTGCCACGATCAGCCCATTGCTCGGCGTTACGGCGAAACCGTCGCCGAGCACCTTTGTGGAGAATACGTCGTCGGCCACTTCCTCCAACGATTTCGCGGCGCCGTCGGCAGGCGAGCAGAGTGCGATTCGCGTCGGCAGATGTTCCTCCTGCGACGATGCCGTGCGGGAATCGTCGGCGGGCGACTCGACAAAGGCCCCCTCATCGGGATTCGAGACGGAGGCGTCGGCCTTCTTGTGGAACAGAGAGGCGAAGAATCCTGCCATTGCATGTCCTTTCGTGGACTTTGTTCGGCGGGCGCTCAACGTTGAAGCCGGCACGAACGCGTTCGTGGTTACCTTCTACTGAACATGGTACGTCACGTATGGGGACGTTCACGGCAGAATTGTCGCAAATAGCGATTTCTTTCTTGGAATTTCGCCGCTGTTCGTCATATCGGCCCCGTACAATGAGCAACGTTATACCAATATTTCACATTCGAGGGAGGATGCCTTGGCACAGGAAGATGTTGCACCGATTCGCGTTGGATTGCTGGGTGCAGGTACCGTCGGCTCCCAGACCGCACGTCTGCTGGTGGAGCAGAAGGATGAACTCGCAGCGCGCATCGGCCGACCGATCGAACTGACCGGCGTCGCTTGCCTCGACCCCGCCGAAACCGACCCGTTCCCATGGATCGACAAGTCCGTGGTCACCACCGACACCATGAGCGTGGCCACCGGTTCGGACATCGTCATCGAGTTGATCGGTGGTACCGGCGTAGCCCGCAAGTTCGTGCTCGCCGCCATCGAATCCGGTGCTTCCGTGGTCACCGCCAACAAGGCTCTGCTCGCCAAGTACGGTCCGGAGATTTACGCGGCCGCCGAAGCCAAGGGCGTCGACATCTACTTCGAGGCCTCCGTAGGCGGTGCCATTCCGTTCCTCAAGCCGTTGCGCGAATCGCTGGTGGGCGACAAGGTGACGAGCATGCTCGGCATCGTCAACGGCACCACCAACTACATTCTCGACGAGATGACCACCAAGGGCCTCGACTTCGACGACGTGCTCAAGGACGCTCAGGCCAAGGGCTATGCCGAAGCCGACCCGACCGGCGACATCGAAGGCTATGACGCCGCCAACAAGGCCGCCATCATGGCCACCCTGGGCTTCCACACCAATGTGACCATCGACGACGTGTCCGTCGAAGGCATCACCAAGATCACCGCCGATGACATCGCCGCGGCCACCGCCGAAGACAAGGTCATCAAACTGCTGGCCGTCGTGGAGAATACCGAAGCCGGCGTTTCCGCGCGAGTGTATCCGGCGCTGATCTCCAACAACCATCCGCTGGCATCCGTTCACGGTTCCTTCAACGCCGTGTTCGTCAAGGCCGAGGCTGCCGACGACCTCATGTTCTACGGTCGTGGCGCGGGCGGCGCTCCGACCGCCTCTGCGGTGGTCGGCGACGTGGTCACCGAGGCGCGTCATATCGCGCAAGGCTGCACGGGCCCGGTCATTCCGCTGTATAACGACTTGAAGAAGGCGCCGATCGAAGCGTCCAAGGCCGAGTTCGCCGTACGTTTCGTGATTCACGACAATCCGGGCGTGCTCGCCGCCATCGCGGCCAAGTTCGCCGAGCATGGCGTGTCCATCAACGGTGTGAATCAGGATCTGAAGCCCACCCTCAAGGATCCGGGCTATGACGGCGAGCTGCAGCAGCTGCGTCTGGTCACGCATATGACCGACGAGCTCACCCTGCGCAAGACCGTCGAAGATGTGTGCGAGCTCGATTGCGTGGTCGGCGAGCCGTCGATTTTGCGCGTATTGAACTGATTGCGATGCGGGGCCCACGATTGCAGGCAAGGCAAACGTGGGCCCCGACTTCGATGATGATTGCGTGCCATGATTTGACCGTTGTACCGGTTCGGGTATACGGTGCATGATTTGTAATGAAGATGTGACGAAGGACGACGAGACATGACTCCAGTTACTCGCAAGGTGCGTGTAAGCGTTCCGGCCACCAGCGCCAACCTCGGCTCCGGCTTCGATACGGTCGGACTGGCCCTGGACTACCACGACGAACTTGAATTCACGTTGTGCACCGACCCGGTGAACACCGCGGCGCAGGTGATGATCGAAGGCGAGGGCGCCGACACCCTGCCGCGCGACGAAACCCACTTGGTGGTCTCCACCTTCCGCCGTGCATGCCAGACCTTCGGGCTGGGGCGCATGGGCTTCATCCTTCAGGCGAACAACCGCATTCCGCAGGCACGGGGCATGGGATCCTCTGCCGAAGCCATCGTGGCCGGCATCGCCGCAGCGGCCGCTTTCGCGCAGGATGACGAACTCAATCGTGACGCCGTGTTCGAGCTGGCCGCCGCCATCGAAGGCCATCCCGACAATGTGGCGCCGGCCGTGTACGGAGGCCTGACCATGTCGTGGGATATGGAGACCGCGGAAGGTGTCGGCTCCGTGCCGATTCCGGGCGGTGATCCGCTCCACAATGGCTTCCACACCATCAACTACCGTGTGGCCGATGACTTGACCGCCGCCGTGTTCGTTCCGGATTACGAGCTGTCCACCGAAAAGGCCCGTCAGGCCCTGCCGGGCAAGGTCTCCTTCAAGGATGCCGTGCACAATGTGTCCCGTGTGAGCCTGTTGCCGGCCGCCATGAATCCGGGCATGCTCGCCCTTGGCCAGAAGAAGAACGCCAATGCGTTGCTGTACGCCGCCACGCAGGATCGATTGCACCAACCGTATCGTGCATCGCTGATGGAACCGTCCTGGGCCCTGATCGAGAAGATGCGCTCCTACGGGTTCGCCTCCACCGTTTCCGGCGCCGGACCGTGCGTGTTGGTGCTGCATCATGGCGACGCCCGCGAGGAACTCGAACGGATTGCGGCGGAAGAGCTTTCCTCCGGCCATTGGCGCGTGCTGCATCTCGGCGTCGACACCAAGGGCGTGCAGGTGGAGCGCGCATGAGTACTTCCATTCCGCTGATTCTCGCCTCGAAATCCAAGCCACGTCGCGACGTGCTGTTCTCAGCCGGCATCTGCCCGACCATCCGCGTTTCGAACGTCGACGAGCCGGCTGCGCTGGAACGTGCCGCCGCCGAAGCCGGGGTTCGCGTCGCCGATCTGTCGGTCGAGCGGCGAGTGATGATTCTGGCTTCCGCCAAGGCCGAGGCCGTACATGAGGCGTACCGTAACGTCGCGGCGACCGCAGCCGCCGCTTCGGGCGAGAGGATCATCGGATATCCGCTGAAGTCCCGTGAGATTGCGGGAGATACGGCCGTCGCCGGTTTTGAGACCGGATCCGCGGCCGATGTCGTTACGTTGCGACCGGAAGTCGTGCAGGATTCCGACGATGTGCAGACCCGTGATTTTTCCGATGTCGCCATTCCGACCGTCACCGAGCCGATCACCGATGCGGTCGAAGGCCAGCCGGGACTTACCCGCGCCACCGTCGGCCCGCTGATTCTCGGCTGCGACTCCATGTTTCTGCTTGATGGCGAATGCTATGGCAAGCCGCACAGCGAAGCCGTCGCTCGTGAGCGGTTGCGCGCCATGCGAGGCGCCACCGGCGAACTGTGGACCGGCCACTGCCTGATTGATTTCGCCACTGGTCGCATGGTCCGTGGCGCGAGTAAGGCCACATTGCATTTCTGCGAATATTCCGACCTTGACATCGAGCGTTACATTGCCACCGGTGAGCCGCTGGAGGTTGCCGGATCCTTTACGCTGGAAGGTTTCGGTGGCGCGTTCATCGATTCCATCGAGGGCGATCCACACGGCATCATCGGATTGAGCCTGCCATTGGTGCGCCGACTGGCGGCCGAACTGGGTGTGGAATGGACCGATCTGTGGAATGTGACGCGTGAGGACCAATATCCGCGCGTGACTCATGATGCGAAAACGGGAGCGGCGAAACCGTTGCCGCCCAAAGAAAATGTGCATCAGCCAGGCGACGGCTGGGTGGACTGCGCCTGCGGACGTAAGCATTGGGGCATCAACGGCGCTTCCGGCGTGCTACTGGCCCGACGCGATGAAGAGACCGGCAAGGTGACACATATCGTCATGCAGCATCGTGCGGTCTGGAGCGCGGAAGGCGGCACGTGGGGCATTCCGGGAGGCGCCACCGCCGACGGCGAGAGCCCGATCGAAGGTGCGTTGCGGGAATCCTACGAGGAAGCCAACATCACTCCGGAAGACATTGAAGTGGTCGGCTCCTACCGTGAGGATCACGGACCGTGGGCATATACCACCGTCTTCGCCTTCGAGAAGCCCGGGCATCATGTGCATCCGGCCGCGAATGACGACGAAAGCATGGAAGTCGAATGGGTTCCGATCGACGAGGTCCCCAATCGCAGGCTCCTGACCGCCATGCGTACCGACTGGCCGAATTTTGCGGCTCGACTTGCCCGTCTGGCAGCTCGGTAAGTAAGTTCGCCGGTGGTTGCCGGCATGCACGAATGCTGCACTAAGTGAACGCGAGAGAACGCCTGTTAGCGCTAACTGAAGTTGCGTGTAGAATGGTCGAAGGCAACAATGGTCGCGTGTGGAGGGCAATGAGGCATGGCAGTCAGGCGTAAAACGGCGAACAAGCGTCCTTCCATGTTCGAGGTCGCCAAGCTTGCCGGAGTGAGTCATCAGACGGTGTCGCGCGTCATCAATCATTCGCCTGATGTGTCGGACGCCACGCGGGAGAGAGTGCAGAAGGCCATCGACGAACTTGGCTATCGACCGAGCAATTCCGCGCGCGCTCTGGCTTCGCGCCGCTCGCGCACCATCGGATTGATTGCCGGCGGCCAGCGTTTCTATGGCCCGATTTCCGCGATTTCCGCCATCGAGTCCATGGCTCGGTCGCATGGTTTGTTCATGTCGGTGAGCATGGTGCACGAGGCGTTGTGTACGCAAGGTGATTTTGACGATTTATGCCGCACCTTCGACGAACAGAACGTGGACGCGTTCATTTTCCTGACGCCGACCGATGTGATGTTCTCCGCCGCATGCCGTGCGCAGATTTCGCAGCCGCGTGTGATCGTCACTTCCACTCACGGAGGCGTAAGCGTGCAGGACGGTTTGCGGCTGATGACGTCCACCGACCGCCGTCATGTTTCCGTGGTGGGCGTGGATCAGTGGGGTGCCATGGCTGACGTGATGCGAATGGTCAGCGAATATGGCCACCGTTCGGTGTTGTATTTCGCCGGTCCGAAGGAATGGCGGGATGCGGCGACCCGTTTGCTCGCTTGGAACAAGCTATGCGGGGCGAACGCGATCAGTTCCGTGACCGTGCAATGTGAATCGTGGGATGCCACGGAAGCGTACGGCAAAATGAATCATGTGCTTGACAATATCGGACGCACCGGCGGTGAACTGCCGACCTGTGTGGTGTGCGCGAACGACAGCCAGTCCGTGGGCGTGGCTCGCGCGTTGCACGAGCACGGTGTGCGCATTCCGCAGGATGTCAGCGTCGTCGGTTTTGATGACATGCCGGCGATGGACAATATGTTCCCGCCCCTGACCACGATTCACCCGGACTTCGAACGACTTGGTACCGCAGCCATGCGTGAGGCGCTGTATCTGCTTGGGGAGGGCGACGAGAACTCGTTCTCCATCTCGCAGCATGGTGTGGGTCTTATCCCCGCCAAAGTCATGAATCGCAGTTCTTTGGGGCCTGTACGCCACCGCTGAGTTCCGTTGCCCGTGACTCTTTGGCCTGTGGGTGTCCGAATCTTCAAATTCGGACACCCACAAGCCGTTTGCCGTTCCCTGGTTGTCCGATTTTGGTGAATCGGACGGATGAGGTCTGCCGAGGATGGTTTGGATGTCCCCCGTTTCCTGGGATCAGGCGAATTGCATGGAGTGGCAGGACACGACGGACTTGTGTGGTCGATGCTTTCCGTTTAGAATAGTGAGCGTTAACAGTGAGCGCTAACATTCGGTTGACAGAGTGGTTACGAGGTGCTCGGACGCAAGGAGTTTGGAACTATGTCGCAAGAGCCGGTTGCGTTGACCGCCGAGAAAATCCGCGCAGGCAAGACGAGCTTGGGCATCGAATTCGGATCTACCCGAATCAAGGCGGTACTTATCGATGACGAATACCACACCATCGCCGCCGGCGATTACGGCTGGGCCAGCCATCTGGAAGACGGCCTGTGGAGCTACACCCAGGAGGAGATCTGGACGGGCCTGCAGACCGCATACGCCAAGATGGCCGGCGACGTGGAAACCGCTTACGGCGAGAAACTGACCCATGTGGGGCACATCGGCTTCTCCGCCATGATGCACGGCTACCTCGCCTTTGACGAGAACGGCGAGCTGCTTGTCCCATTCCGCACCTGGCAGAACACCAACACATCCGAAGCTCATGAGAAGCTCTCGGAACTCTTCCAATACAACATTCCGGAACGCTGGTCCATCGCCCACCTCTACCAGTCCGTGCTCAACAAGGAGGAGCACGTCGGCAAGGTGGCTTATTTCACCACGCTCGCTGGCTATGTGCACTGGAAGCTCACCGGCAGGAAGGTGCTCGGCGTGGGAGATGCCTCCGGCATGTTCCCCATCGACCCGACCACTCACACCTACGAAACCACGTTCATCGACAAGTTCGATGCGCTGCCGGAAGTCGCGGCCCAGCCATGGAAGCTTGAAGACCTACTTCCCGAACCGCTGGTGGCCGGTGCTCCGGCAGGCGAACTCACCGCCGAAGGCGCCAAGCTGCTCGACCCGACCGGCACCCTCCAGCCGGGCATCACCCTCGCCCCGCCTGAAGGTGACGCCGGCACCGGAATGGTGGCCACCAATTCCGTGCGCGTGCGCACCGGCAACGTTTCCGCCGGCACTTCGATCTTCGCCATGGTGGTGCTCGAACACAAGCTGGCACGACTGCATCCGGAAGTGGATCTCGTCACCACTCCGGCCGGTGATTTGGCCGGTATGAGCCACGCCAACAACTTCACCTCCGATCTCAATGCATGGGTCGGCCTGTTCGGCCAGTTCGCGGCTGCCATCGGACAGCCGCTCGACGCCGGCACGCTGTATGGCACGCTCTTCCGTTCCGCGATCGCGGATGACGTCGACTCCAATTGCGGAGGACTCATCAACTATCCGTTCCGCTCCGGCGAATTCCTGGCCGGCCTGTCGGAAGGCCGACCGCTGTTCGCCCGCGGTCCGGAAGCTCGGATGAGCCTTGGCAATTTCATGCGGGCCCAACTGTTCGGCGCATTCTCGCCGGTGAAGATCGGCATGGACGTCATGACCAAGGACGAAGGCGTCGCAGTCGATTCACTCGTCGGGCATGGTGGCATCTTCACCACGCCGAAGGTCGCGCAGAAAATCCTCGCGGCCGCGTTCGACACTCCGATCAAGGTCATGGCCACCGCCGCTGAAGGCGGAGCGTGGGGTATGGCCGTGCTCGCCGACTACCTATGGCATGCCGACCAGCCGCTTGACGAATACCTCGATTCGCGCGTCTTCTCGGACGCGGTCTCCACCACGGAAGAGCCAGACGCCGACGACGTGGCCGGTTTCGAGGAATTCTTCGACCGCTTCCGCAAGGGACTGCCGATGGAGCACGCCGCAATCGCAAGCATCCCTCTGGAAACCAAATAATCGTAAACCAAATCAAGACCTGACGAAAGGAAAACACATCATGGCAACTCTGGCTGATTACGGCCCCGAGGTCCGCGCCGAAGTCAAGCAGGTGCGCGAAGTCGTCGCAACCCTGCACGAGCAGTTGATCAAATGGAATCTGGTCGTATGGACGGCCGGCAACGTGTCCCAGCGTCTGCACACCGCCGACCTGATGGTCATCAAGCCGTCCGGCCTGCGCTACGAGTACCTGACTCCGTCGAGCATGGTCGTGTGCGACCTTGACGGCAACGTGGTCGACGGCTCCGAGTCGCCGAGCTCCGACACCGCTTCCCATGCCTACATCTACCGCCACATGCCCGACGTGTATGGTGTGGTGCACACCCACTCCACCTACGCGACCGCATGGGCGGCGACCGGCCAGAACATTCCGTGCGGCCTGACCATGATGGGTGACGAGTTCGGCGGGCCGGTACCGGTCGGACCGTTCCGACTGATCGGTTCCGAGGCCATTGGCGAGGGCGTGGTGGAGACTCTGAAGAAGTATCCGAAGTCTCCGGCCGTGCTCATGCAGAATCATGGCCCGTTCACCATCGGCAAGGATGCGGAAGGCGCCGTCAAGGCCGCCGCCATGACCGAGGAGGTGGCTCACACCATGTGGGCGGCCAAACAGCTGGGCGATATCATTCCGATTCCGCAGGAGGACATCGACAAGCTGAACGACCGCTACCAGAACGTTTACGGACAGCACTGACGACGCTCCTTCGCCAGAGATGGCAGCGCAACATAATCGACAAAGCACAATCAACGATCGCAACAA
The DNA here is from genome assembly GCF_000513015.1 of Bifidobacterium sp. MSTE12. Lineage (NCBI taxonomy): Bacteria > Bacillati > Actinomycetota > Actinomycetes > Bifidobacteriales > Bifidobacteriaceae > Bifidobacterium > Bifidobacterium sp. MSTE12. The sequence goes on from NZ_AZYA01000028.1 coordinate 36,161, forward strand.
CAACGAAGTAAAGGAAACAACATGACAATGGAAAACCCGTTCGAAGGCAAGGAAGTCTGGTTCGGCGTCGGCTCCCAGGATCTTTATGGCGAAGAAGCCCTGCGCCAGGTGGCCGAACAGTCCGGCGAAATCGTCGACGCGCTCAACGCCACCGGCAAGATTCCGGTCAAGATCGTGCTGAAGCCCACCCTGAAGTCCTCCGACGGCGTCAAAGCCTTCATGGTCGAAGCTTCCGCAAATCCGAACGTCATCGGCGTGATCACCTGGTGCCACACCTTCTCTCCGGCCAAGATGTGGATTCGCGGCCTCGAAGTGCTCACCAAGCCGCTGCTGCAGCTCAACACCCAGCATCACTTCGAGATTCCGTGGGAAACCATCGACATGGACTTCATGAACCTGAACCAGGCCGCCCACGGCGACCGCGAGTTCGGTTACATTCTGACCCGTCTGGGCATCAATCGTAAGATCGTCGTCGGCCACTACACCGATCCGGAAGTCGCCGAGCAGATCGCCACCTGGACCCGCGCCTGTGCCGGCTGGGATGCCTCCAACAACATGAAGGTCATGCGCTGGGGCGACAACATGCGTAACGTGGCTGTCACCGAAGGCGACAAGACCGAAGCCGAGCGCGTGTTCGGCGCCTCCATCAACACTTGGGCCGTCAACGAACTGTGCGCCGCCTACGACGCCGTCAAGGACGATCAGGTCAAGGAGATCATCGAAGACTACAAGGCCAAGTACGACGTCGATCCGGAACTGCTTGACGCCAAGTACGACTCCCTGTTCATCGCGGCCAAGGAAGAGGCCGCCATGGTCAACATGATGCGTGCCAACGGCTGCACCGCCGGCGTCGACAACTTCGAGGACCTCGGCTCCCTGCCGCAGCTGCCGGGCGTCGGCCCGCAGCGCTTCCCATCCGAGTACGGTTTCGGCTTCTCCGCCGAGGGCGATTGGAAGACCGCCGTGCTCGTGCGTATCGGCGCCGTGATGGGGCATGGCCTTGACGGTGGCGCGTCCCTCATGGAGGACTACTCCTACAACTTCGTGCCGGGCCGTGAGAAGATCATGGGCTCCCACATGCTTGAAACCTCTCCGTCCATTGGCACCATCGCCAAGCCGAAACTGGAGATTCATCCGCTCGGCATCGGCGGCAAGGCCGATCCGGTGCGTCTGGTCTTCACCGGCGCCCCGAAGAAGGATGCCGTGGTCGTGTCCATGTCTGATGTGCGCGAACGCTTCCGCCTGACCATGAACGTGGTCGATATCGTCGAGCCGGACGGTTCCCTCAAGGAGCTGCCGTGCGCCCGTGCCCTGTGGGTTCCGCGTCCGAACCTGAAGACCTCCGCCGAGTGCTGGCTGCGCTCCGGTGCTTCGCACCACACCTGCATGACCACTTCCGTCGGCCGTGAGGCTTGGGAGGACTTCGCCCGCATTGCCGGCGTCGAGCTCGCCACCATTGACGAGAACACCACCGCCCGCGAATTCGAGCGTGACCTCGAGATCAGTGAGATGTACCACCGTCTCAACAATCGTCACTGAGTCGATGTGCCGTAAGCGTCGGCAGTCCGGGGCCATGCCCAACCTGCCGACGCTTACGGCACTCTAGGCGTCGGCAGACTGGGAGGTGCCTCAATCTACCGACACTGAGAGGCGCTGAGCGTCGGCAGATTGGGCATGGCCCCGGACCGCCGACGCTCAGGTGATTATGGTCGACCGGTAGCATAGAACCCGGAATAATGTTCGGATTCCATTCCTGTGGTGGCTGATCGACCTCAGATACATGAGGAATCTTGGATTTCGTAATGTGATGAGGTTAGTCAATGGTGATTACGCGCCACTTATTTCCCCATCGTTGTAGCTTGGCGGTATAGCCAAGGCCGGTAATGTATGTGTGCCATGCAATGGCGATTACATAGGAATCGCAAATCCGTATGTTCGGAACGCTCATTACGACCACCCCCATACATCGTGATTGTTTTCAAGGGATTAGTCATACAGTGAGATGCAGTGCTCCACGAGATTCCAGAACTTTTCCACGTCGATGTCGATAGCGACGTTGGTATTCTTAGGCTTGTCGGTAAGTAGGAAGTAGTCGCAGTTGGTGCGGCCGTAGCTTTGCTCACTGCGGATTTCGATATCGGTATGCATGTTCTTGACGGTCACGATGGATGGGTCGATTAGATAAGCCACAGTGGTCGGATCATGTAGAGGGCCTCCCTCCCATCCGTAGGTACGCTTCTGGGCTTGACCGAAGAAGGTCATCAGATCGCAGAACAACCTGCCCGCATTGTTCGTGTGTACGCTCATTCGCTTAACGATTTCCGGGGTGCACAGCACTTTGCGGGTCACGTCAAGTCCCATCATGGTCACCTTCACCCCACTGGAGAACACTACGTGCGCCGCTTCCGCATCGGCCCAGATGTTGAATTCGGCGGATGGGGTGACATTGCCATGTTGATAACTGCCGCCCATGAGTACGATCTGTTGAATCTTCTCGCAGATGCGTGGCTCGATACGCATGGCCATGGCGATGTTGGTTAGCGGACCTGTAGGCACCAGTGTGATGTCGCCGTCGGAGGCCATCAGCGTCTCAATCAGATACTGTAATGCATGTTTCTTTTCGAGAGGCTTGGTTAGTTCATCAAACTGTGGGCCGTCAAGGCCAGACTTGCCATGCACGCGTTCTTCGCCCTGACGCGGCTCGATGACCATCGGACGGCTCATACCCTGATATACCGGCACATCAAGGTCGAGATACTGGCAGACGTTCAAAGCGTTGCGGGTGGTCTTCTCCAAGGTTTGGTTACCGCGAACAGTGGTGATACCAAGCAAATCAATGTTTGGGTGTTTGCCGGCCATCATGATGGCGACGGCATCATCATGCCCCGGATCACAATCGAGAATGATCTTCTGCTTTGCCATGATATAACTCCTTTGTTGATAAATCGATTTGGCAAATACATATTAAACATTTAGCAAAATTCATGTCAAACAACGACACGCCGGAACGGCACGTACAATATTGAGGGAGGTGCATGTGATGCGAGTGACCATGAAAGACATCGCCGAGGCGACGGGAACCTCGGTGCCTACGGTTTCGTTGATTCTGAATGGCAAACCGTTTAGAGTCTCGGAGGAAACGCGACAGAAGGTGCTTAGAGCTGCCGAGGACATGCATTACGTGCGTAATCAGGCTGCTAGCGACCTGCGTAAGGGCAGCAACAACACCATGGCGTTAATTGTTCCCGATATCAGTAACGATTTCTATGCGACGTTCGCCAAGGGGGTTGAGCGCGCCTGTCATGAAGCCGGTTGGAGTCTTATACTCAACGATTCCGACAATCAGCCTGATCGCGAAAGCGGGTACATTGAGCTGATGTACCAGAAGAACGTCGAAGGCGTGATTTTGGCTAGAACTACCAGCGATAAAAGCCGAGATGCGGTGTGTGTCGATATCCTGAAGGAACGAAGTATGCCTCATGTGTTGCTTGATTTCACGAGCGCCGACAGTGGTGACGTGGTTGCCGGCAATCATTTGTTCGGAGGTAAAACAGCTACGGAATACTTGATTCGTCTCGGACATAGACACATTGCATGCATCACTGGCCCGCTGTTTCTCGAAGGGGCGCGCAGTCGTTTCGAAGGATATCGTCAGGCGCTTGAAGAGGATGGTGCCAAGTACAATTCGAGTATTGTGCGCGAGGGCGACTACACCTATGAAACGGCGCTTAACCTCGCACGAATGATGAATTGGGGAGATTTTACTGCGGTGGTGGCTGCCAACGACCTTACGGCGCTCGCGGTGTGCAAAGTGGCGGCGGAAATGGGGTACAGGGTGCCTGACGATCGTTCCGTGATTGGTTATGACGACGTGTTGTTCGCGGGGTTGATGAATCCGGAGTTGACTACCATGGGTCAGCCGACGCGTCAAATGGGCGCCGATGCGGCCAAAATGTTGATGGATCGCATCGATCATCCAAATCGTAAGCGTGAGGTGAAGACCTATACTCCGCAGCTTATTGTCCGTTCCAGCACTGCTCCGTTGCGATAGGTTATTCGGATTTCACTGACTCTTTTCCGAGGATATGTGGGCAGGTATGTGTTCGGCGTGTCGTTTTTTGGTGATGTCAACAATGGGCAGTTTTCAAGGGAATCTCATAACAGAGCCGTCTCTGTAGGCTAGAGTCATCCTCTCGTCTTTGACATCTTTGCCAAATCGATTTATCTTTAAAGTATCGCGTTGACAAAGTCGTGGATTTGCCTGATCCAGCGATATTTTCTCGGGCAAAACAAAGGAGTTTCACGATGCCAAGCATCATCACAGGAAAGAAGTTTGAAAATGAGCAGGACAATGCAGCCTGAAGTTTCCATGCCGTTGCGGAAGGGCGGTACATCAATTGCGTTTCTGATGGTCGCATTTTTGACGGCCACGTTCGCTTTTCAGCTCAACGCCTCCATGTTATCTCCAGCTTTGGTGACTATGCAGAGCGAGCTGAACACGACGGCCACCCAAATCGGCTTGTCACAGACAGTTTTCTTTACCTCAGCGGCATTATTCTCACTGTTTCTGCCGCGCTTGGCCGACCTGATGGGGCGCAAAAAGGTGCTTATGGGTATGCTACTGTTCACCGTCGCCGGCTGCACGGTCTCCGCGCTTGCCCCGAACGTCACCGTACTGCTTGTCGGTCGTTTGCTACAAGGTGCTGCTGGACCGATTGTGACGCTATGCATCATCATGTTGCATGTCCGCGTGCCCGACGAAAAGCAATACACCAAGTTGATGGCCGTCATCACATCCGTGAATGGCGGTATCGCAGGCGTTGACGCTATTGCCGGTGGTTGGATTGCGGGAACGTGGGGCTACCGTCCGATTTTCTGGACCATGGCTGTGATTGGCATCGCCTCCACCATCCTGGTCGGCATTTTCGCAGACGAAAGTGTCGCGGAAGGATCTCAGAACGAGAGGATGGATTGGCTGGGTGTGATCTTCCTGGTTGTCGCTGTTGGAACGGCGCTGACTGCAGTCAATTCCATGCAACATATCGCGGAAGTCAATTGGATGTTCGTTGGTATTTTGCTAGCGATTGCCTTGGCTGCATTTGTGACATTCTGGGCCGTTGAAAGAAAGAGTAGCCATCCGCTATCTCCCGTGCACTATCTCAAGCAGCGCCGTACTTGGGGTCTGCTGCTTACCACCCTGCTGTCTTTAACCGGTGTGTTCGCCATTATGAATGGCGTGGTGCCGGCTATCGCCCAGGATAGTGAATGCGGTGCGGGTGTCTCCGCGAGCATCTCATCGTTCTTTACGCTAACGCCATACGCCATCATCGGTCTAATATTTGGTCCAATCGCCGGTATTCTGGCCACCAAGTTCGGTTATCTGAAAGTGTTGCGTTGCGGACTCGGCATCAGTGTAGCCGCCGCTGCAATTGGCACCTTCGTTGTGCACACACCGACCGTGGCTGGACTGCTTGGTCTCTCTCTGCTGCTTGGTATCAGCTACGCCGGTACCGTCAATATTATGCTAAATGGACTTGGGGTGGTGCTTTCGCCAAAGGACAACACTGGTTATTTGACCGGCTTCAATGCGGGCGCATTCAACCTTGGCGCAGGCATAAGCTACACAGTGCTGTATGGCGTCATGGACGCATTCTCCCAATCGAACGGTACTTCCGCCGGATATGTCGCCAGTATGATTGGAGGTGCGGTAGTGCTGCTGCTCGCCCTCGGATGCTCGTTCCTGATTCCCCGGCCGGAAACTTTGAACGACTGATGCAGCCGTCATCCTAGGTTGATGAAGGTTTGGGCCGATTGCGACTCGGTAGCTCAGAGGACGAAAGGAGTTGGTGGTTTGGGTGATGTTTATGTTCAAACCACCAACGTTGAAATGTGCTGAGCGTCGGCAGATTGGGCAAGTGTCGCAAACTGCCGACACTCAGACATACTTAGGCGTCGGTGGATTGAGCAGATTCCCAATCCACCGACGCCTACTGCATGTGCGGCTGGTGAACGCAGGCTTCAGCGCTTGCCGTTGTAAAGCTGCTGGTCGATCACATCGGCGAAGATGCGGTTCACCGCCGGGCGCACCACCTTCAGCGACGGCGTCAGGCACTTGTTTCCCTGCGTGAATTGCGTGTCCAGAACCACGAATTTGCGCACGGATTCGGCACGTGACACCGTGGCGTTCGCCTTATCCACATACTGCTGAATTTCATCATGCACGGCAGCGGTGGTGGCTACGCGATCCAGCGGCGTATCCGCCGACAGACCGACGGTCGGCAACCACGCCGCCAGCCCCTCCGGATCCAACGTAACCAACGCCCCGATGAACGGACGATTGTCGCCGACGACCACCGCATGCTCCACGATCGGGCACTTCGCAATCTCCTGTTCCATTGGAATGGGGGAGACGTTCTTACCTCCGGCCGTAATGATGATGTCCTTCTTGCGGCCGGTGATCGTGATGCGCCCCTCATCGTCAATCGAGGCAAGATCTCCGGTGCATAGCCATCCGTCCTCAGTGAACACTTCAGCGGTCTTATCGGGTAGATTGTGGTAGCCCAGAAAGACGTTCGGGCCCTTCACCTGCAACTCGCCGTCCGTGGAAATGCGCACGGACGAACCCGGTGCCGGCTGGCCGACGGTGCCGATCACATTGTCGGTGACGCGGGTTGCGGCGAACGGTGCCGCGGTTTCCGTCATGCCGTAACCCTGAATCATCGGCAGGCCGATGCCGGCAAAGAAATGCGCCAACGATGCATCCAGCGGAGCGCCGCCGCAGGCGACATAACGAATCCTCGGTCCCAAAGCGCCACGGACGGTGCGGTACACGGAGGCCTCATACGACAGGTGTTGCGCAGTCTGCTTCATGGTCGGTTTCTCGCCGGCCTGCTCCATGCGCGACCAATCGCGTGCGGCTTCGGCGGCTTTGAAGAACAGGCGACCCTTCCAGCCGGTGCCGGCCTTGCGGGAAGCGGCGTTGTAGACCTTCTCGAACACGCGTGGCACGCCCAGAAGATAGGTCGGTTCGAAAGAACGTACGTCCGGAAGCAGCGTCTTGGTATCCGGCAGATAGCCGACGACGCCGTCATCGGAGGCGATCGAACAATATTGGATGAAACGTGCGAAACAGTGTGCCAACGGCAGGAACAGCAGCAGGCGCGGATGGTCGTCAGTGATCATCTCATGCAGGGCCATGCTTGCGGCACGCGTGATCGCAACGAAATTGCGATGAGAGAGTTCCGCGCCCTTCGGAGCTCCGGTGGAACCGGACGTGTATACGATGGTCGCCAGATCGTCGGCCTTCACCGCACCCATGCGCGCGGAAAGCTCTTCATCGGATACGGCCACGCCCATGCCTTCCAGCGCGCCCATGGCATTGGAATCAAGCATGAGAATGTGCTTCAACGAAGGGCAGTGGTCGATGACTGAATCAAGACGGTCGAATCGTTCGCGATTGTCCGCGATGGCCAGTTTCACTTCGGAATCGTTGAGAATGCGCTCGGCCTGTGCTGCGGAATCGGTATCGTAGATCGGTACGCTGACGGCGCCGATGGCGGCAAGCGCAAAATCGAGCACGCCCCATTCGTAACGGGTGGTGGAGAAGATGGTCACCGCGTCACCCTGTTTGACTCCAAAGGCGATCAGGCCTTTCGCGGCGGCGACCACGGCCTGTCGGAATTCTCCTGTGGTTACATTCGCCCATCGGCCTGGGCCGATTTTGCGGGCGGCGATTATCGTGTCTTCGCCGGTGCGCTCAATGCGCTCCGTGAGCAGGGAGTAGATGGATTCGTCGTCGCGTACCTCAGCGGATGTGCCTGGAGTCGTGTACTCGGTGAGCATGAAGTGTTCTCTTTTCTCGCGGGAATCGGCCGCGTAGCGGTGCGGTACTGCCGCGTAATCCTCTGCACAAGGGAGGTTTACCCCTTGAAACGCCTTGCACATCATACGTGGTAACGATATGAGTCTGCATTGTGAGAAGCGACAAGAACACTTCGATTCACTTTGTATGAACTGACAAATGAATTGAAATCGTCAAACACGGTGTTGCAATCGCGTGACAATCGTTCTGAAAAAGGATTGACATGGCGCCGACGTAAATCTGAATGGAATGGGAGCCGTCAGCAAGGGGGTGTCGTCTGAACGGAATGCATCAGAATCTGCTGAAATGTTGTTGAATATCACCGTGTTATCCGTGTACACTCACGATTGACGCAATTACCCCTTGCGTCAAGGCTGCCTGCTCAATGGCGAACATCCAGCCTCTCTTGAGGCCGTACGGGATTCCTGCCACTACCTCCTAACTTGCTATCTCGCCGCCGTGCGAGCACTCCGTCTCGTCTTTCGGCATTGCGCCAATGTGATGGCACTGAAAAATAGCCATTCCCAAATTCATGAACTATGGAGAGTTTCGCAGAGTGCTCGCACGGCGGCGAGATAGCGAATTAGGGGGGGTATGCGTGCCGGCGGTGACTGGCTCTAAGAAGAAGTCATTGTGCATTCGGCACGTGGTCTGTAGCCTGAGATGTGGATTTGCGTATGCCGCGTTTGCGGCGTGAGGCTTATGAAAGAGGCGCGATGTTCGATAGACGACTGTTCTCCATGGCTCCCGGCGTCGGTCGGTTGGTGGCGGCGAAAGTGCTATGCCAGTGGATAGGCCTGCTCGCGAACGTCGTCTTTGTTTTCACGTTAGCGCACATGCTTGAGTACCTGCTGCTCGATACGGAGATCACCGTACTCAATGGTCAGCTCAGTGGCTTCGCCGCCCATGTGGGTACTTCGACGTTTGCCGCTGGACTGCCGGGAGGGGCGATTGCGGCCTATGCGATCGTCATCGTCTTCGCCATGGTGGTCCGTTTCCTCATGCTGCGTTCCGCAGCCCACTTCGGCACCGAGGCTGCCGAACGGGTCAAACTTGCATTGCGTGAAAAACTGTTCAATAAGATGCTTGCACTCGGCCCCTCGTATTCGCAACGTGTGGGCACCGCCGACGTGGTGCAGTCCGCCGGCGAGGGCGTCGAGCAGATTCAAAGCTTCTTCGAACTGTTCCTGCCCCAGTTGTTCTATGCCGTATTGGCGCCGATTACGTTGTTCCTTGTTGTGGCACCGATCAATGTGCCGACCGCTGTGACGTTGCTCGTCTGCGCGCCGCTCATCGTGTTGATCGTGGGACTGGTGGCGATGCGTGCCGCCCGCGTATTCAAACAATATTGGGGCAAGTACACTGACATGGGCTCCGCATTCCTTGATAATCTGCAGGGGCTGGAAACATTGAAGACCTTCGACGCCGACGCCAGCGCTGCGCAGGAGATGGACGAAAAGGCCGAGCAATTCCGCGTGATGACCATGAATGTACTGCAGATTCAGCTACGTTCGCTTACCGCGATGGACGTGGTCGCCTATGGTGGATCGGCAGCCGGCATCATCGTCGCGATCTGGCAATACATGGTTGGCGGACGGTATCCGGCCGGCATATACGATTGGCTGCCGAACTTTTTCCGTTTCGCCGACTTGGGATCGTTGCCGCTCGCCGGAGTGCTGATTGTGATCCTGCTGTCCGCCGACTTCTTCATTCCGTTGCGACAGTTGGGTTCCTTCTTCCACGTCGCCATGAACGGCATGACGTCCACAAAACGTATTTTCGCTTTGTTGGATGCGCCCGAGCCGACCCGCGGCACGGTCAGTCTACCCGTCTATGGCAATGGTGTCACCGTCGACTTCCGAGACGTCGCCTTCCGCTACGCCTCACCGTCCAATCCTCCGCAATCGGAAAACGCCGCGCGCGGCACGGCCAAAGGTGGTGCCCTTCAAGGTGTCTCCCTCACCGCAACCCCCGGCAATCTAACCGTGATCGTAGGCCCTTCCGGTTCCGGCAAATCCACTGCGGCCAATCTTCTCGCCGGCTCTCTAGTCGGGTATGAGGGCTCCATCGCTTTGTCTGGTTCGCCTTCGGCGATCTCGAACCCATCTGGCGGAGATGACGGGTCCATATGCGAATTGCGCGACTTGACCTGCGAATCATTGACAGGCAACGTCACCCTGGTCGGAGCCAACAGTCACCTGTTTGCCGGAACGTTGCGCGAGAATCTGCTGATGGCACGCCCCGACGCCACCGACGGCGACCTGTGGAGCGCCCTTGATGCGGCGCGAATCGCGGAATTCGTACGGGCCGATCCACGGGGTCTCGATCTACGCATCGACCAAGGCGCGGCGAACCTATCGGGCGGTCAACGTCAGCGCATCGCCATCGCTCGGGCGCTCCTGCGCGGTAGTGCCGTCTATGTGTTCGATGAGGCGGCCAGTAGCGTCGACATGGAAAGCGAGACCTTGATCCTGCAGACGATTCGTGAACTTGCCGGCAGTGGCAGGACCGTCATCATGGTCACGCATCGCATGGCTAATGCGGTCGATGCGGATCAAGTGGCGGTGTTCGAAAACGGCAGAACCGTGGAAACCGGCACGCACGCCGAGCTCATGGCGGCCGACGGCGTGTATGCCAAGCTGTTTCGTGCTCAGGACAGTGTGGAACGAGTCGGAAAGCGAAAGGAGGCGGGTTATGGAATGTCCGCTCAGGGGCTCCGGATGTCCGATTCCGCCGAATCCGACACGAACGAAACTGCGGAGGCGAACCCTGACCTCGCAAGTCGCGAGCCGCAAGTTCAGGTACCTTCCACCAATGGTGCCATGTCCGATTGGCGGCTTGTGAGGCGACTTCTGCATGAGGTCGGCCCTCTGCGCAAATGCATGATCATCGCTTGCACCTGCGGCACACTTGGCCATCTCGCGGCCACTTTCCTACCGGTTTTCGGCGTGGCTGCGGCATTCGCTGCGATCAATCTGCCGATCTGGCATATGAATCTGACCGTTGCGATTGCGGCCATGATCGTCTGCGCGCTGATCCGTGGCGGTATGCGCTACGCCGAACAGTACATGAACCATAATGTGGCTTTCCGCCTGCTTGCGCTGTTTCGCGCCAAGGCGTTCTCCGCATTGCGTCGCCTTGCGCCCGCCAAGCTCGCAGGCAAAGGCAAGGGCGACTTGATCGCGCTGGTCACCACCGACGTGGAATTGCTTGAGATTTTCTTCGCTCACACCATTTCGCCGGTCGTAATCGCCGTTGCGACCACCGTCATCTATGCCATCGCATTGCTTGCGCTGAGCCCGGTCTTCGCCATCCTGCTGATTGTGGCTCATCTCATGGTCGGTGTCGTGCTGCCGAAGCTGTTCGCGCTCGCAGTGCGCGGCCTGGGTTCCGGGATTCGCGGGGAATCCGCCGCACTTGATGATGAGATGCTTGATGACATGCGTGGTCTCGACGAGATCATCCGTTTTGGTCAGGGCGAATCGCGGCTTGCCGGTATCGTTGCCCGCACTCGTTCCCTGTGGTCGCATCGTGCTCGTTTGAGTGCGCGCAATGGCGATTTTGCAGGACTTGGCGCGGTGCTGGTGATGTTGTTCACCGTGTTGGTCGTTTTCCTGGCGATGGTCATGCCGAATTTCGCGGCGTATGCCGGCCCGGATGCTGTCATGCCGATTGTCGTGCGACTGACCGTACCGCAGCTTGTCGCCGCGTTCGTGCTGGTTGCCAGTTCGTTTGGTCCGACGCTTGCGTTGAGCGCGCTGCCTGCGAACCTGACGCAGACTTTCGCTTCTGCGCGCCGCCTGTTCTCGTTGATGGACGAAGCTCCTGCCGTGGTCGAGACCGGATCCGCGCGTCCGGAATACCATGGCATGACTGTACGTGACGTAACGTTCGGATATGGGCCGGCGGATTCCTCGGCTCCCGTTCTTTCGCACGTTTCGCTTGACGTGCCGGAGCATGGAATTCTTGGCGTTCAAGGCCCGTCCGGTCGAGGCAAGTCCACGTTGCTCAAGTTGCTCATGCGCTACTGGGATCCGCGGTCCGGCGTGGTCGAATTGTCTGGAATGCCGCTGCCTCGGGTCGATGCCGGCTGGCGTCGGCGGGTGCAGACCATGATGAGTCAGGAGACGTATCTGTTCGATGGCACGATTCGTGAGAATCTGATGATCGCATTGCCTCAGGGAGTGTGCGGAGACGATTCCGCCACCGGCAAGCCGTCCGTCAGTCCCGATGCCGACCGCGCGAATGCCGAATCCGAATCCGGCACAGGTGCCGTCGCTGACTCCGGACCACAAGACGGCGCGGGTCTTGACCGCGTGCTTCGCGACGCGCTTGACAGGGCCTCCGCACTCGAATTGGTCGATTCGCTTCCGCAAGGTCTTGACACTCCGGTCGGCGAGCTTGGTGGCCGGCTGTCTGAGGGGGAGCGTCAGCGTATCGGACTCGCACGCATGTTCCTTCGTCATGCCGATCTGGTGTTGTTCGACGAGCCGACCAGCCGTCTCGACGCCTATAACGAATCGGTGATCCTGCAGTCAATCAACGGTCTTGCGGAGCAGGGGAGCATGGTCGTACTCGTTTCGCATCGTGATTCCACCATGCGTATCGCCGATGCGATCGTGCACATGTAGGCGTCCGCAATGTGGTCGTATGGCAACCGTTGATTATTCGTTTTTCTGATATCGTGCGTAACCGACGATTCGAAAGCGTGATCGGCGGGTGAGGCAAGAAAATCGGGCGAAATCGTATGATTGTCACCTGAATCGAAATCGCAGGGAATGGCGAGATGGTGAAAATGAGGTCAAAAATTTAGTGAAACCAACTTTTTGAACCACTGTGATATTCAGTTTATGTAATTTGTTAATTACAAATCGTTAGTATCTGTATCGTGAGTAAGACTACCGACGAAAGGCTGGCGATGGCCAACAACAGAAATGAACTGAATAAGAATCTGGCGCAGATGCTCAAGGGTGGCGTGATCATGGACGTCACCACTCCGGAGCAGGCGAGGATCGCGCAGGATGCCGGCGCGTGCGCGGTGATGGCGCTCGAGCGCATCCCGGCTGACATCCGCGCCGCCGGTGGCGTCTCCCGCATGAGCGATCCGGCCATGATCAAAGGCATTCAGGAAGCCGTGTCCATTCCGGTCATGGCCAAGGTGCGCATCGGCCACATCGCCGAGGCGCGCATTCTGCAGGCCATCGAAATCGACTATATCGACGAATCCGAAGTGCTCAGCCCGGCCGATGACGTGTATCACATCGATAAGAATCAGTTCGACGTGCCATTCGTGTGCGGTGCGAAGAATCTGGGTGAAGCGTTGCGACGTATCGCCGAGGGTGCATCCATGATCCGTACCAAGGGCGAACCGGGCACGGGCGACGTCATCCAGGCCGTACGCCATATGCGCACCATGAACAAGCAGATTCGCGAGCTCGTCTCCCTGCGCGACGACGAGGTGTACGAGGCGGCCAAGCAGCTGGCCGTGCCGTATGACTTGGCCAAGTATGTGCATGACAACGGCCGCCTGCCGGTCGTCAACTTCGCCGCCGGCGGTGTCGCGACCCCGGCTGACGCGGCCCTCATGATGGAGCTTGGCGCGGAAGGTGTGTTCGTGGGCTCCGGCATCTTCAAGTCCGGCGACCCGGCCAAGCGCGCCGCCGCCATCGTGCAGGCCACCGCCAACTGGCAGGACGCCGACCTGCTTGCGCGCCTGTCCGAGAATCTCGGCGAGGCCATGGTCGGCATCAATGAGGACGAGATCGAGACCATCATGGCCGCCAGGGGTGAGTGATTTCTCGCCCATATCGTTTTGACATGTCGTTCTGACGGGGCGCATGCCGGCCTCGTCGTTCCGGATGGGTGCGCCCATCATGCTGAACAAACGCGGCGAGCCGGGAATCGTAGGATTCTCGGCTCCCGCTTGCCGTCGCATAAGGAGATCCGATGGTTGTAGCCGTTGAGTATATCGCAAAGGAAGAGTCGGCCGATGTGGCCGCAGGTGCCGAATCCGCCCGTCACGGCGTGACCGGCATTCTCGCAGTGCAGGGTGCATTCGCCGAGCATGCCGCCATGCTGGACCGTCTTGGCGCCCCGTGGAAGCTGCTGCGTGCCGTCGAGGATTTCGATGACTCCATCGACCGTGTAATCCTGCCGGGTGGTGAAAGCACCACGCAGGGCAAGCTTTTGCGGTCGACCGGGCTGTTTGATCCGATTGCGGCGCATATCGCCGCGGGCAAGCCGGTGTTCGGCACCTGCGCCGGCATGATTCTGTTGGCGCGACGGCTGGATAATGATCCGAACGTCTACTTCGGTGCGCTTGACGCCATCGTGCGCCGTAACGCTTATGGGCGTCAGCTCGGTTCCTTTGCCGCCACTGCCGACTTTGGCTCCGCTCCCGGCGAAAACGCCGTCGTGGTCGCACCGGGCGAGCATGTTCCCCAAGGCGTCTCGTCCGATGTCATACTCAAGGATGTTCCGCTGGTGTTCATCCGTGGGCCGTTCGTGGCCGAAGTCGGTTCGGCGGCGACGGTCGAGACCGAAGTGAACGGCAATGTGGTCGGCCTGCGCCAAGGCAACATGCTCGCCACGGCCTTCCATCCCGAGCTTACCGACGATACCCGCATTCACGAGCTTTTCCTGAGTTTGTAGCGAAACCGACCGTATGCTTGGGCCTTCACTTCCGGTTGCTCGATCGGGGTGAGGGCCTGCATACGGAGGATTGCCGGGGATGATTTCAGATGGAGGGGGAAACTTCGGATTGATGCCCCCTAATATTTGACTTCGGACTTATCCCTGGTGCACGCTCTGCCGGCGAACCGGTTTTTTTAGGGGATCGTGCGCTGTCGGACGCGCCACATTGGAATGATGTTTCCCTTGATTGATGATTTCTAAGTATGAGAGTTTGCTCAGGGTGGAGCTGAAATCTTCGGTCGGTCAGATGCCTGAGGATACGACTGCAGGAAAGTCGTCTGTCACGAAGTGAATGCGAAACGCCTGGAAAATCAAGAGTCAATCGATTGACGAACGGATATCGGAAAGGGGATGTTCGACTGGATTTGACATGTTGATACAGCTGTGTATCATAAGAGTCAATGATACACAGCTGTATCAGGAAGGAAACAGAGTCAAACAGAAGCAATCCCAAGGCTGTCCGTAAGAGGGCGTACCGACTGTCATCATCATTGGTACAGCGGTATATCAAAACGGGCGGCAGAGTGGGATGAGGCTCCTGATCGTATCGGACGAAGACGGTCTGATGCTGGCTCTCGAAGGAGGAAACATGCGTAACTCTCAGAAGGTTCTTGCGGCTCTGGCCACGGTGATGACCCTCACCGGTCTGGCCGCTTGTGGCAATGCAAACGCCAGCAATGGCAACGCCGGTGACGCCGACAAGGCGGAACTCGTGTTCTGGGGCTGGGATACCGGCCATACCATGAGCGACCTCATCAAAGACTTCCAGAAGGCAAATCCCGGCATTACCGTGAAGTTCAACAACACCGGCACCGCATCTGACACGCAGACCGCACTGAGCAATGCCATCGCGGCGGGGAAGGGCGCCCCCGACGTGGTCATGCTCGAGGACCCGACCGTCACGCAATTCGCGGTAACCGGAGATTTGGCGGATCTGAGCCAATTCGGTGCCGATAAGCTCGCCGACGATTTCTCCGCCGGTCCATGGAACAAGCTGCAGTACGGCGGCAAGCCGTACGCGCTGCCAATCGATTCCGGTCCGGAAATGTTCTTCTATAACGATGCGGTATTCAAGAAGGCCGGTGTCGATGGCACTCAAATCAAGACCTGGGACGACTACTACGAGGCGGCCAAGAAGGTCAGGGCCATCGGCTCCTACATGACCAACAATTCCGGCTCCAGCATGGAATACCAGCCCTTCACCGCGCAAGCCTGGCAGGCCGGCGCCCAGCCTTGGAAGGTCGACGGCGAAAACCTCACCATTGACATGACCAAGGATTCCGGCATGAAGAAGTACATCGAGTTCCAGCAGAAGCTCATCGACGAAGACCTTATCGACACCAAGACCGCCAACTGGTCCGACGACTGGAACCGCGAGCTCAACGACGGCACCATCGCCTCGCTGACCATCGGAGGCTGGATGCCGATCAATCTTATGAACGGCGCTCCTGACCAGGCCGGCAACTGGCGCGTGGCCCAGCTGCCGCAGTGGGAGGAAGGCGAAGAGGCCTCCGCCGAGGATGGTGGCTCTGCGCTCGCCGTCGTCTCCCAGTCCAAGCAGCAGGCCGCCGCCTACAAGTTCGTGGAATACCTGACCCACGGCGAGGGCGCCAAGACCATGGCCGACACCGGTACTTTCCCGAGCCTCAAGAGCATTCTCACCTCCGAGGACTTCACCGACCCGACCACCGAGGCCAACAAGAAGGTCAACGATTACTTCGGCGGCCAGAATGTGAACGAGGTGCTTTCCGAAGCCGCCCAGCGCAAGGTCTCCGAGTTCTCCTACCTACCGTACAATCCGTTTGCGCAGTCATCTTTCGGCGATCAGATTTCCAAGGCGTACAACAAGGAGATCACCTTGAAGGAAGCCTTCGCCAACTACGGCAAGGTGCTCGCGGAACATGGCACCCAGCAGGGCTACACCGTCACCAATAAGGGTTGAGTTCCGGTCCGGTATCTGCCGACCGTCCATACTTCCAACCGCATAACCAAGCACAGGGTAAGGCAAGGCGGGGAGACGTCCCGTGCGGATCCTCGCCTTCCGTATGCCCGAATCGCAACCATCTGCGATTGAACGGCCGACGAAGCGGTTGGCGTCAGCAGTTGCAGCGCAACAGAAAGAAGCAATCATGACCCAAGCAACAGCAAACGTTCCGACGCAGTTGCACACACCTCCCGACCAGGTCCGTGTCAATAGGCATCATGCGGATTGGCGTGGTTGGAAGTTCATGTGGCCGTTCGCGTTGGTGTTCGTGTTCGTGTTCGTCATCCCGATCATGTACGCGGTGTACATCAGTTTCTTCCAGAACAGGATGATCGGGGGCACGCGGTTCGTGGGATTCGACAATTACGTCCGTCTGCTGCACGACCGGCAGTTCTGGAGCGCGGTGGGCCGGGTGGCGCTGTTCACGGTGGTGCAGGTGCCGGTCATGCTGTTCCTGGCCGCGGCGATGGCGTTGGCCCTGGATTCCATGAAATTGCACGGCACCAGGTTCTTCCGTATCTCCACGTTCCTGCCGTACGCGGTGCCGGCCGTGGTCTCCACGCTGATCTGGGGGTTCATGTACGGCGCGAAGTACGGGCTGGTGGGCTCGTTCAACGGCTTCTTCGGCACGCATCTGGACGTGCTGGCCCCGGGTGTGCTGCTCGCCTCGATCGGCAACATCGTGACCTGGGAGTTCACGGGCTACAACATGCTGATCTTCTACAGTTCGCTGTCCACGATCCCGCATTCGCTGTACGAGGCCGCGTCGATCGACGGCGCGAGCGAATGGCAGATCGTCAGGTCCATCAAGCTGCCCGAGCTGCGCGGCAGCCTGGCGATCACGGTGATCTTCTCGATCATCGGCTCGTTCCAGCTGTTCAACGAGCCGAGCATCATGCAGAACATGGTGCCGGGCAACGCGATCGGCACGTACTACACGCCGAACATGTACGCGTACAACCTGAGCTTCGCGGGCAACCAGAGCAACTACGCGGCCGCCCTGGCGATCACGATGGCGGTGATCACGATGGCGATCGCGTACGCGGTGCAGCTCAGGAGCATGAAAGAGCAGATGAGGTAGGCGCGCGGGCGCGTCGCCTCACGGGCACGAGGATTCAAGGAGCATCAAGATGAGCAATGCAAGCAGCGCCGCCGCGGCGGGTCCGAAGGGGCGGGAGAAGGCCGCCGGGAAGGCGGAGAGGGCACGCCGCAGGCGTGTGGCCAGGGACGAGAGGGCGGAGCGGGCGAGGGCCGCGAGGTCGGGGTTCGCGAACGTCGCGAACCCCAGGCGCAGCGCCCTGCTGACCCTGGTATGCGCGGTCTTCGCCGTCTACTGCCTGTTCCCGTTCTTCTATCTGCTGGTCAACGCGACCAAGACGCAGGCGGACTTCACGTCGACCTTCGGTCTGGGGTTCGGCAAGACGTTCGCCCTGTGGGACAACGTCGTCACCGTGTTCACCTATGACGGCGGGATCTTCGGACGCTGGTTCCTCAACACCGTCCTGTACGTGGTGGCCGGCGCGGGAGGGGCCACGCTGCTGGCGATCATGGGCGGCTACGGTCTGGCGAAGTTCCGTTTCCCGGGGCGCAGGGCCGTGTTCGTGGTGGTCATCGGCGCGATCAGCGTGCCGGGCATCGCGTTGGCGGTGCCGCAGTTCCTGCTGTTCGCCAAGCTGAACCTGACGAACACGCCGTGGGCCATGGTCATCCCGAGCCTGGTGTCCACGTTCGGCCTGTACCTGATGTGGATCTTCTCGGACCAGGCCGTGCCGACCGAGTTGCTCGAGGCGGCGCGCGTGGACGGGGCGGGCGAGTTCCGTACGTTCTTCCAGGTGTCGCTGCCCTTGCTGGCGCCGGGCATCGTGACCACGGCCCTGTTCGCGATCGTGGCGACGTGGAACAACTATTTCCTGCCGTTGATCATGCTCAAGGATTCGGATTGGTATCCGCTCACGATCGGGTTGAACCAGTGGAAGGACCAGGCCTCCACGGCGGGTGGGCAGGCGATCCAGAACCTGGTGATCACGGGTTCGTTGGTCACGATCGTGCCGTTGGTGATCGCGTTCCTGTGTTTGCAGAGGTATTGGCAGTCCGGCCTGTCCGCCGGCGCCGTCAAGGAATGAGCTGGGGCGGGCCGCGCCTGGCGGAGACGTGGCTCGCCATGCTGTGCGAAATATCGATTTAGAAAGCGTTGCTACACCGTTGTATCATATGGGATATCAAAGAATCGGAAAGCGGCAAACGCATTTTTCAGGAGGCTTGAATGACGACAAGAAGAACCTTTTCTTGGCCGAGACTGCTGACTCGCAATGGAGGTGGCATAGCGTTCGGTGGCGACTACAATCCCGACCAATGGTCTGAGGAAATCTGGGACGACGACATCCGCCTGATGAAGCAGGCCGGTGTCAACACCGTGGCCCTGGCGATTTTTAGCTGGGATCGCATCCAGCCCACCGAGGACCGCTGGAACTTCGGCTGGCTCGACCGCATCATCGACAAGCTCGGCAAAGCGGGCATCGCGGTCGATCTTGCTTCCGCCACCGCCACCGCTCCGCTTTGGCTGTACGAAAGCCATCCGGAGGTCCTTCCGCGAGACAAATACGGTCATCAGGTCAACGCCGGCTCGCGTCAGTCGTGGAGTCCGACCAGCCCGGTATTCAAAACATATGCGCTTACCATGTGTCGTAAACTCGCCGAACGCTATGGCGACAATCCATATGTGACGGCTTGGCACATGGGCAACGAATATGGCTGGAACAACCGCGAAGACTACTCCGACAACGCCCTGGCTGCCTTCCGCAAGTGGTGTGAGCGCAAATACGGCACCATCGACGCGCTCAACGCGGCTTGGGGCACCACCTTCTGGGGGCAGGAGATGAACGGCTTCGACGAAGTGCTCATTCCGCGCTTCATGGGCACCGACAGCATGGTCAATCCCGGACAGAAACTGGATTTCGAGCGATTCGGCAACGATATGCTGCTCGACTTCTACAAGGCCGAGCGTGACGCCATCGCCGAAATCTGCCCCGACAAGCCATTCACCACGAACTTCATGGTCTCCACCGACCAGTGCTGCATGGACTATGCCGATTGGGCTGAAGAAGTGGATTTCGTCTCCAACGATCATTACTTCCATGAAGGCGAATCGCATCTCGACGAGCTCGCCTGTTCCGATGCGCTCATGGATTCGTTGGCGCTCGGCAGGCCTTGGTATGTGATGGAGCACTCCACTTCGGCGGTACAGTGGAAGCCGCTCAATATCCGCAAACGTAAGGGTGAAATCGTGCGCGACTCCCTTGCGCACGTGGCCATGGGCGCCGACGCCATCAACTTTTTCCAATGGCGGGCTTCCGCATTCGGATCGGAGGCCTTCCACTCCGCCATGCTGCCACACGCCGGTGAAGACACCAGGGTGTTCCGTCAGGTGTGCGAACTCGGGTCGGTGCTCAAGGATTTGAGCGCCGCAGGCATGCAGGGAAGCACGCTCGAACGTTCCGATACGGCGATTCTGTTCAGTGCCGAATCCGAATGGGCCACGCGCAGTGAAACCCTGCCGAGCATGAAACTCAGCCATTGGCATGACGTGCGTGACTGGTATCGCGCGTTTCTGGACGCAGGGCAGCGGGCCGACGTAGTGCCGCTCAAGTACGATTGGAGCGCATATTCCGTGGTGGTGCTGCCGAGCGTGCTGATGCTGAGCGCCGCCGATACGCAACGGCTTGCCGACTTCACGGCTGCCGGCGGTCAGGTGGTGATCGGCTATGCGACCGGCCTGATCGACGAGCATTTCCACACTTGGCTCGGCGGATATCCGGGTGCCGGTAATGGTTTGCTCCGCAAGATGCTTGGCATCCGTGGCGAAGAGTTCAACATTCTCGGATGCGAAGCGGAAGGCGAGCCATGTGAAATCGAATTGGGAGGCGGCATGGACGGTGCCGTGACCCGCCTGTGGCAGAACGATGTGAACGTGGAAGGCCCTGACACCGAAGTGCTCGCCACCTATTCGGGAAAGTCCGCGGACGAATGGGAATTGGACGGCACCGCCGCCATCACCCGTAACCCGTACGGTGCCGGCGCCGCCTATTTTGTGGGCTGCGACCTGAACGTGGCCGATCTAAGCAGGTTCGTCCGCGCCAATCTCACTACTTCAGGTGGCGAAGACGATCCCCGATACGGCGACGTACTGCATACCGTGCGTAAATCCGCTGATGCGACCTTCGACTTCTACATGCCCCGCGGCAAGCAGGAGGTTACATTGCGTGGCATCGAAGGCGAACCGATCTGCCAATTCCACAGCGAGGCTGGTCCGGAAGGGCCGGGTTCCTACGTCATTCATCGCAATGGCATGCTGATTACCAGACGATAATCGAAATCAGTCGGCACGCCGGCATGATTCGAGGGCATCTCGCTTACATGTGGCGGATTACCGGTTTCTTTCGTCTTTATCCGTCCTATATATGGCAGGTGAATCGTGAATCTCGGAATCCGAGCCTTATCATGGCAACGGTAATATCTCGGTTTTCGTTGAATACCTGCTATACATAAGCCAGAAAACTGCGGAAGAACCGATACATCTGCCACATATAGGCCAAAAGGCAGGCAAGGAGCCCTGATATGAGCGAAACGAAGCAGGACAAGAAGCGCATCACACTGCGCGATGTGGCCGAAGAGGCCGGCGTTTCGCTGAAAACCGCCTCCAACGTGATCAACAACAGCGGCCGCATGACCGAAAGCACGCGAGAGAAAGTGCAAGGGGTTATCGATCGGCTTGGCTATCGTGTGAACGTGGCCGCCCGTAATCTCAATCGTGGCAATACGGGGTTCATCACGCTCGCCGTGCCAAGCCTCACCGCGCCATACCTGGCCGAATTAGCCAATCGCGTGATTGACGCGGCGCGACTGCACGACTACTCCGTTTACGTCACCACTTATGCGGAAGGCTCTGCCAGTGGCGCTCGTGCACTGCTCGAAGGCTTCAACACCACTGTGTCGGATGGCATGATTCTGTCCATTTCCGAAGTGGAAGATCTGTCTCCGGAGGATCTTGATGTTGACTATCCGCTTGTCTGTGTCGGTGCGCGGGACACGCATGGTAAGGCCGATCATGTGACTCCCGACGATGTGCAGGAAGCCAGGCAGGCGACGGAATACCTATTCGACCGCGGTGCGATTCGAATTGCCGTGGTAGGTGCCAGAACCGCGCCTGAGGATCTGGATGGTTTGCACGATGCGGTGGAGGGCAATGCTCAGTTGCGTATGCGCGGCGTACTTGAGGCATGCGATGCGCGCGGCGTTGCCTTTGACTCGCGTCTGCTCGGCAACACCGGCCACGACTGGACCATCGGCTCCGGTGCCCGTGTGACGCAGTGGCTCATCGACTCCGGTGTGCCGTTTGATGGCGTTGTCGCGTTCAATGATCAGCTGGCGTTGGGTGCCTTGTTCACTTTGGCGGCCAACGGTATCAGCGTGCCCGATCAGGTGCAGGTGATCGGTTTTGACAACATCGAAGAAGCCGCTTATTTCCAGCCACCGCTCACCACCATGGATTCCTGCCTTGATTGGACCGCCCCCACTGCAGTCAGTCGCATTATCGACCGCATCAACGGGCGTCATCTTGAGCCGGAACTGATCACCACCCAGTCGCGTGTTATTGCACGCGCCACCACCCGAGCATAAGGGTTGATGATCGAAAGACTTCCGTTCTTTGTGGTTCCGTCTGATCTGGTGTGGTTCGGCCTAGGCCTGGTCCGGCCTTGTCTGGTCCGGCTTGGTTCCATTTGATCCGGTTTGGTTCTGTCCGGTCCGGATGAGTCGGGCGGCGTACGGGGCTAATCTGGGAAATGCCACGGAAACCGGACCGGACAGAACCAGAACGGAACCGAACCGGACCAGACAAGGCCAGAACGGACCAGAACCGAACCACAAAGAACGGAAGGAACCACAATGACGGAACCACAGGAACGGCACGTTCCGACGATCACGCTGAGCGATGGCAATAAGATTCCACAGGTCGGCCTCGGCGTGCTACGCATCGATGATGAAGGCGTGACGCCGGTCGTCGAAAGCGCCATTGCGGCCGGATACCGCCATATCGACGGCGCCGCCGGATACAACAACGAGGCTGGCGTAGGCCGTGCGCTTGCGAACACCGGCTACAACACCGGCAGCAAGCGCGAAACAATCTGGGTCACCACCAAACTGCGTGATTCCGAGCAGGGCTATGATTCCGCACGCAAGGCCTTCGACCGTCAGCTCGGTCTGTTGCAACTCGAGTATGTCGACATGTATATGCTGCATTGGCCGACCCCGTTCAACTGGCGCAGCGGCGAAACGTGGAAGGCCTTCGTCGAGTTCCGCGCGGAAGGCCGCGTGAAGACGCTTGGCGTGTGCAACTTCCTTCCGGAGCATCTTGACCGACTTCATGATGAGACCGGCGAATACCCGGCAGTCAACCAGATCGAACTGCATCCCACCTGGCAGCAGCGGGAGGTCGTCGCATACTGCAAGGAGCATGGCATTGCGGTCGAAGCGTATTCGCCAATGGCGCGCGGTGCCGATCTGAACGCCGGAAACGGTGCGATCGAACGTATCGCGGAAGCTCATCATGTAAGCCCTGCACAGGTGATTCTGCGCTGGCACATCGAAAACGGCACCATTATCATCCCCAAGTCGGTGCATGCGCAACGTCAGCGGGAGAACCTTGACCTGTTCGGTTTTGCGCTGACCCAGGAGGAGCATGCGGCCATCGATGCGCTTGATGGTCCGACTCGTGCCGGTCACGATCCGCTGACGTTCACTTACGCCTGATTCGCAATAGTCTGCAGTTCGTTGCAATGTACCGAAGATTCGGTTGTACCGAAGATTCGACGGTCGGCCGCCCATAAAACGGCTTGCTTACCGATGAGATTCTGCCTATGACCCACATGAGCTATGAGTCATGGCCCATGACCCATGCGCCTATGATTAAGGATTCCCATGCCGCGACGACGTAATGCCACGCACTTTCGCAAGAAGCGTTTCAATGCGGAAGGACCGGTCGAACGCATACTGTGCCTACTGGTGATCGCCGCGGTGGTCGGCATCACCATCGGCCTGATTCTGCCGAAAACCAGTCCGACCGTCGGTGAGATCACCGGTGAATATACGGCGACCGGCACCGCTGCGGAAACGCTGGAACGGCTTACGGTCGACGATAACCCCAGCAAGGCCGGTTATGATCGTACCGCGTTCGGCTATCGTCAGACGGACGCGGATGGCAATGGTTGCGACGTACGTGAGGATGTGCTGGCCCGTGATCTGACGGACGTGCGGTACCAGAGTGCCGGCGGCTGCAAAGTGCAATCCGGTACGCTCAACGACCCGTACACGGGTAAGACCATTCATTTCCGGCGTGGGCGCGATACGTCCAGCGCCGTGCAGATCGACCATGTGGTGGCGCTTGAGAATGCGTGGCAATCCGGCGCACGCGAATGGAGCAGGGCCAAACGTTACGAATACGGCAACGACATGTACAATCTGCTGGCGGTCGATGGTCCGGCCAATCAGGAGAAGGGTTCCGCGTCGGCCGCCTATTGGCTGCCCACGAACGGCGACTACCGTTGCGATTACGTCGCGCGTCAGATCGGCGTGAAAGACAAGTACGGTCTGACCGTGACCACTAAGGAGAAGCGGGCCATGCTGTCGGTGCTCCACGGCTGCCCCGCACAGTCCATTCCGGAAAGCTGAAATACAGGCCGAGGTAACATAATCGCGCTATAACGTTGCTCGTTAATCGCCAGTCACAGGGAAGGGCACGGAAAGGCCATGGGCAAGGAACGTCACGGACACGCATTGGCGGGCATTCTCGGGCCGGCTTTCGTGGCGGCCGTAGCCTATGTGGATCCGGGTAATGTGGCCGCCAACATCACTTCCGGCGCACGATATGGCTATCTGCTGGTCTGGGTGCTCGTAATCGCCAACTGCATGAGCGTACTGATCCAATACCAGTCCGCCAAGCTGGGCATCGTCACCGGCAAAAGCCTGCCGGAAATCCTTGGCGAGCGCATGGGCGACGGCGGTCGGTTCATGTTCTTCATGCAGGCCGAGGTCATCGCCATCGCCACCGATTTGGCCGAGGTGATCGGCGGTGCCATCGCCCTCAATCTGCTGTTCGGCCTGCCGCTGTTTCTCGGCGGGTGCATTATCGGCGTGGTTTCCACGATTCTGCTGATTTTCCAGAAAGGTGCCACGCATCGCATGTTCGAGAAACTCATCATCGCATTGCTGCTGGTGATTACGTTCGGCTTCATCGCGGGACTGTTCATAGCGCCGCCGGATCCGAAGGCGGTGGCGGCCGGTCTGATTCCACGTTTCAAAGGTTCCGCAACGGTGTTGATGGCCACTTCCATGCTGGGTGCCACCGTCATGCCGCATGCCATCTACTTGCATTCCACGCTGGTGAACGACCATTATGCGCCCGGTCAACGCAAGCCGACCGTCCGTCAACTGTTGCACGGCAGCAAGATCGATGTGTTTTGGGCGCTGCTGTTGGCCGGTTCCGTGAATCTGTCGTTGTTGATTCTGGCTGCGAATTCGTTGTACGGCATGACCGGCACGGACACGATCGAAGGTGCGCAGCATGCGATCGCGAGTGTGTTGGGGCCGGTCGTCGGCACGATTTTCTCCATAGGATTGCTGGCCTCCAGTCTGAGCTCCACGTCCGTCGGCACGTACGCGGGTTCCGAGATCATGCACGGATTGCTGCGGATCAAGGCACCGATGTGGGCCTGCCGAATCGTTACGCTGGTGCCGGCGCTGATTGTGCTGTGGTTCGCCGGCAATCCGACCGAAGCGCTGATCGTCGGGCAGGTGGTGCTGTCGATCGGCATCCCGTTCGCAATCATTCCGCTCATGCGCTACACGCACGACAGGGATCTTATGGGCGAATATGCGGACGGTCCGTTCAAGCATGCGCTCAACATCGCCGTCGCTGCGCTGATCGTCGCACTCAACGTTCTCCTTATCTTCCTCACGCTCCTTGGCAAGGTCTGAACCAGCTTTGGCCGGGGGCGCAATGCCCGACCGTAGGCATAGAATTCTGGAGTCATTTATGACGTGGCAGAGGTGATGCATGAACAATGGTATGAAGGGAACATCGCAGGCGCTCGCACGTGAAGAGGCTTATGCCAACGGCCATCTGACGCATGCGGCATTCGTTTCCATCGCGATTCTGACGTTCATCACTTTCGTCGGCAACTTCACGCAGCTGCAATTGAGCGCCGCTCTGCCGACCATTGTGACCGATTTCGGCATTTCCGTCACGACCGGACAGTGGCTGACGTCGATTTTCCAGCTCGTCATGGGCGTGATGGTTCCGCTTACGGCATATTTGACCCGCCGTTTTTCGACCCGTCAGATCGTGCTCGCTTCGATGATCGTCTTCACTGCCGGATCCGTGTTCGCCTGGCTGGGCTCCACCTTTGCATTGGTGCTGATCGGCCGCCTGTTGGAGGCGGTCGGCACCGGTGTGATGTGGCCGGTGCTGCAGATCACCGTCTTTTCGATCTACCCGTTGTCCCACCGCGGCATGGCCATGGGCACCGTGGGCATGGCCATGAGCGTCGCCCCGGCCATCGGCCCTACCTTGGGCGGTGTGCAGACCGATTTGAACGGTTGGCGCTCGATCTTCTTCACTTTGACGATCATCGGCGTGATTTCACTGTTTCTGGCATTCTTCGGACTACGTAACTTCGGCGTGCACGACCCTTCCGCCAAGGCCGATTTCTTCTCCGTCGGACTGTCGATCTTCGGTTTCGGCGGGCTGATGTTCGGCTTCACGAACATCGAATCATACGCATATACGCATCCCATGGTCTGGCTGCCGATGCTGATCGGCATCATCGGCATCATCTGGTTCGTCGCCCGCCAGATTCATGGCGCTCGCCGGTATGCCGCCGCCCGGCCTGAAGATGGTCGTCGGACGGTTCAGCCGCCGCTGCTCAATCTGGGTGTGCTCAGGAACCGCAGTTTCATGGTCGGTACGGTTACTGCGGCCCTGTCGTTCTTCGCATTCAGTTCGATTATGGTGATTATGCCGCTCTATATTCAAAATTGCCGCGGCTATTCCGCCACGATCAGCGGTCTGGTGATGTTGCCCGGCGCTCTCGGGCAGTGCATTTCGCAGTTTTTCGGAGGCAAGGCGCTCGATAGATTCGGTGCCCGGCCGGTTGCTCTGATCGGCACGATCACATTGTGTTTCGGTACGGTCATGATGAGTTTGATCTCCATGACGTCTTGGATTTGGTGGGTGTCGATCTGGCAGTTCGTGCGTCAGATCGGCATGGGATTCGTGCTCATGCCGATTACTACATGGTCGCTTAATTGTCTGCGGCCGCAGGAGGTGAGTGCCGGTTCGGCCGTGACGAATACCGTACGTCAGATTGCCGGTGCGGTCGGTGCTCCGGTACTGGTGATTCTGATGGAAACGTTTACGTCGTTGCGTTGGGCCGCCATCGGAGGTGCGAAAGACACGTATGCCGTCGCCAATGTGTTCGGCATTCAGTGGGCTCTGCGCATCAGTGCCGGCATTTGCTTCATCATGGTGCTGATGGTGTTCTTCGGGGTGCGTGGACGCGGCGCCGGCACCACACGCGAAGCCGTTCAGCGCGCCTTGGCCCGCATCTCACATTAAAGTCTGAGGGCCTCTTTGGCCGTGGCCGTAACCGTGGCCAAAGCCGTACGGGAGCCAGCAAGCCCGACTCCCGTACGGCCGTCACTCCTCGTCGTTCGGCTTGTACTCCAACACGCTCAGCGCCACAACGCCCTGGCTGGTATGAACGAACACGTTCGCACGCCCGCCGACGGCCTCCACGCCTTCGACCAGATGCGAGATCGGTTCGGAATCCAGTACCGGAAGCACCTGTGCCACGCCTTCCGTGTCGATTACGCGCAACGTATCATCCAGATAGCCGGAGGCCAGCATCTCGTCGACCGCGTGTTCGAATTCGGTCAGTTCGTCGATTTCACGCTTTGCGGCCTCGTTCGCTGCCACTTCAACGGCTTCGGCCACTTTTTTGTTGAGCTTGTCTTCTTCGCTCATCATGTGTCCTTTCGTGGAACCCCTGCCGTACGCCCCGTCTGTCGTAGGCGGTCACGGCTTGTTACGTAGTGCGTGGCAGTGTATCGAAACCACATTGCCGAACCGTTTCGCACTGCAAGATATGTCCATATAGTGATTTGACGGTGATGGTGGAAGCCTTCCGTCCCGAGCCCTCACGATGGCGGTTCGGTGAAGGCAGGGACTGCGCTAAAATATCCATTTATAGGGTATGGCGGCCCTGGAGCCGGCATAAGGAACCGAAACACGCACTGCAAGAGGTCAGCGTATGCATATCATGTTCGTCTGTACGGGCAACATCTGCCGTTCGCCTATGGGTGAGCTGTTGCTGACGAAATATCTGACCGGTACCACGGTACGCGTCTCCAGTGCCGGCACCCGCGGTCTGCCGATGCATCAGATCGATCCATCCAGCGCGCGTCTGATGGATAGCGTGGGCATCGAGTCCAGCGGATTCCGCTCCCGTCGCCTCACACGTCAGATGGCGGACGAGGCCGACCTGATCCTGTGTTTTGAAAAGAGCCAGCGCAAGGACATCGTGGCCTTGGCGCCGGCCGCCGTACGGTATACGTTCCTGTTAAGCGATTTCGCGAACATGTGCGAATACTGCGCCCGTAACGGCATGATCAAAGGTCTGACCATTCAGGAGCGTCTGCAGTCGGTGATCAGGTCCTCTTCGATGATTCGACCGATGTTGCCGGCTCCGCACGATATCGACGATCCGCACGGTCGTACTTTCGACAAGTTCCGCACGGCTGCGAACCAGACCAACGGAGCCATTCGTACGATGCTGAAAAGCATGCGCAAGCATTACGCCGTGGAGCCGGCTCCCATTCGCTCGCAGATCGTCGCCTGAAGACACCTTCAGACCCGGTCCGGCATCATTGGGAGGTGAACCAGAT
The DNA here is from genome assembly GCF_000513015.1 of Bifidobacterium sp. MSTE12. NCBI lineage: Bacteria > Bacillati > Actinomycetota > Actinomycetes > Bifidobacteriales > Bifidobacteriaceae > Bifidobacterium > Bifidobacterium sp. MSTE12. The sequence continues at coordinate 64,696 of NZ_AZYA01000028.1, forward strand.
GGAATTCAGTTCACCGGCCCGCATGGCTCTCGCATACACGATCACGCCTCGATCGGGTTTGACCGCCGCTCGCGCGCCCCGAAGCAACGATGTCGAGTCGATGTCGATCGTCGGGCCGAGCCATCCGGGAATGATATCGGGCAGCAATCGTCCCATTTTCATTTCCGAGATGAGATCACGCGCCTTGTCGCTGTCCAACCAGTATTCGAAGACGCCATACCATTGGATCACCATTCTGTTGATTCCCCGTGCGAGGGTTCGTGAAGAACCTTCGGATGCGTAATACCGCAACGATAGGGAGCCGTCCGGGTGAAGTATGGCCTGCCCCTCGCTCAGCAGCATGTTCATCAGCCTGATCTGGGAGGATACGATTTTCAGGTCACGGTCCGAATATCCGGCCCGTTTGGCCGAGACGGCATCGAAGACCAGCTTGTTCTTGCCTCCCTGCCTGAGGAATCTGTTCATGCCGGACATGGTGGGAGGAACGGTGTCTATCGGGGCTGCGGATGCCCATGCGGCAATCGGAGAAAAAACCAGTGGCGTAAAAAATGCAGCAGAGAATATTGCCATACATGCCCTACTCAAGTCCATTGAAATCCTTATCCTCTTGCGCAGGCCGCATCAGCACCCCACGTAATAAGGCATGCTATGGCTCGATGCCGGTGTCTGCAAGGAGTTGACAAGCCGCATAATCCCCCTATACGTACCCTATCCATCGGGGAGGGTACGGGAGGTGCGCGGCGTGGAGCGTTGTCCGTCGACGGGCCTTCGGCAACCTGTGTGCCATGGACGGCACGTCGTCGGGGATGACCGGCTTCGTCGCTGCATGCCATGACGATGCTGAGGAAAGGAAACTGCCGGGGTTCCACGAAGGATAAGAGGGGAGAGGCGTGGAACCCCGGCAGTTTCGGAAAGGATATGGCCTGCGCGGACAGAGAGAAAGATAAAATCCGAACAGGCCAATAGCCCCTATGCTCCGTTACTTGCTTTCGCAAGCAAGAATCATGTTACGCGTCTGTGCGGCGTCTTCGTTGGAGTCCCCCTATGACGTACCTTCGGATAATCGTTGTCCCGATTGGCGTTTTCCGCTGAAATAGGGTGGATGAAGGATGGCATGACGGCTTGTCCATGATGATGGATGCCCCCGACTGCAGGTGATGGTCACGTTCGGCGGTATCATGGCGTTTCAAAGGGATGGCCGGCGTCGAAGGAAAGCGGGGGATGGTGTCTGATCGTCAGCATGATGAGGAACGGCTTCCCGTTCGTCAGTTGTGTGTCCGTCTGTACATTCTCATCGTTTTCGTGATTTATCTGGACGCTACGAGATGGCATTTGGCGACCGGGGTGTGGAGAGTGGTCGAAGATGTCGTGCTGGCGTTGTGCCTGTTCCTCATCGCCATGTCGGTGCCGTTGAGCGAACGGTGTCGCACCATGATCGATTCGGTCGGACGGAAGGTGAACGACGGGCCGAAACATACCCTAGACGCACCCGAAAAATAATGATGATGCATGCGCCGATAACGAAATGGCATGATACCGTCGCCGAATAGCGAAGGGGACGGGATTCCGTGGACTTTTACCATGAGGATAATCGGTCGGTTGAGCGATAGCCGACCATTGAGCAAAAAGATCTCATAGGAAAGACCTCGGCACAATGCGAAGAATGACGAAATGGATGAGTGCGGTCCTGTCGTTTGGCCTATGCCTATTCGTGGGATTCACCCAAACCGCGGCCCAGGCCGCTGAACTGCCCGGTGCGACCGTTGCCGATTCAGGCGGAACGACGTCGATGCGGGAGGTCATGGCGGCGACGGGTTCGAGTCTGGTCATACCGGGTGTTGTGCTGGTGTCGTTGGTGGTCGTGGCGGCGATTGCGGGAGGTGTCTCGCTGTTCATGCGTCGACGCGGTGGCAAGTAACGCCTATCCGCCTCCATTCATGTGAGAGGGCCTTCAGAATGCTTGTGTGAAGGCCCTCTTCTTGTTTTCTCATAGGAAAGGAAATCATGACGTTCATCTCACGAGCGGGACGCTATGTACTCAGAAAACGAATACGGACCTTGGTTCTGCTGGTCATCCTGACCATAGTGTCCGCAAGCATGCTTGCCACGATTGCCGTATCGCAAGCGGCAAAGCATGAAGCCGAGCAAATCGAGAAGCAGGCGGTCGTCGGTTTTGTGCTGGCCAACAATCCTCAGAACAATTCGGGAACGCCGCGCGGAGCCGGCACGGTGAAACCGGCCGACGTGCAGCGCATCGCGAAACTGCCTGGAATCGCTTCGTATGTCGTCCGTCAGAACGTCACCGCCGATCTGACGGATGCCGATGCGATGAAGCTGCCTGAAGGTGACGATTACGACAAGACGAAGGAGCAGCGATTCGGCAATGCCGTGAATCTTGAGGGTACGAATGATTCGGCCAAGCTCAATGCCTTCGCCTCGCATGCGCTCAGCATTGCGCAGGGACGCCATCTGAAGGCTTCCGACAAGCACATGTCGATGATTCACGAGGATCTCGCCAAAGCCAATAACCTCAAGGTGGGCGATACGCTCACCCTCAGGGCCAATCCGTATGATGCCGACAACGAATCCGGCTCCACGGCAAGCGTCACCACCACGATTGCGGGCATTTTCAAGGGCGACAGCAACAGGAAGGTGGCCACCAGGGCCGAGCTGACCTCCAACACCGTATACACGGATCTGAATACCACGCGTGAGTTGTACCAGTACAAGCCCGATAAGGAGATCTACCAGGACGCCACCTTCACTCTCGCCAAAGGCGTTGATGTGGAAAAGACCATGAACGACGCGAAGAAGCTGCCGGTGGATTGGAAGAACTACCAGATCACCCGCAACGACCAGTACACGGCCGGCATGCTGAGTGCGGCTCAGGGCGTGCGCTCCATGATGCGCGGCACCCTGATCGGCGTGCTCATCTTCGCGGCCCTCGTACTGTGCCTGGTACTGCTGCTGTGGATGAATGACCGCCGCCGGGAAATGGGCGTGCTGGTATCCATCGGCGTGGGCAAGCCCTCCATGGTCGCCCAATATGTCAGCGAGATGATTCTGGTCGGCATACCGTCCCTGGCGCTTGGCTGGCTGTGCGCGCGAGGGGTGGCGCAATGGCTCGGTTCGTCCACGCTTCGTTCGGTCAATGCCTCCGCCGCCCGCGAACTGAGCAGCATGGGGCAGGCCGGCGGCAATCTCGAATCCAATATGGCGACTCGCTCGTTGAGCACGCTTGCGGTATCGGTCGATGCGGGCGCCATCCTTCCCGTCTCCCTCGGGCTCTTGGGCGTGGTGTTGGTGTGCGTGCTCGTCTCCTGCATGCCGATGCTGTACAAGTCGCCGCGTGACCTGCTGGGGATGCAGCGATGACGAGTGTGAATGTGTGGAGCCGTGCCGTGCTGGCCATCGTGCGCAAGCCGATCCGTAGCGGACTCATCGGCCTGTTGATGTTGTTGGTCTTCACCGGTCTGGTGGCGCAGGCCGGAGTCTCGGCGGCCTTGCAGGATGTGGCCGATCGCATCGGCGGGAGCATGGGCATCGGTTTTGCGGTCGAGGCGCGTGAAGATCCCATCAGCGCGAAGGAGGCCGACCGATTCGCTCATCTCGATGGCGTGAAAAAGGCCGCATATGAGACCAAGACCTTTGCGGAACTGGACGGCGCCCAGCCTGTCGTTCCCCAACAGGGGCCTCGTCTGGACGTTGGCGTGGCCGCACAGGTCAGCGTATTGGGGTCCACGGATTCCTCGTTGTCCACGGAATTCCAGAGTGGACTGTACCGGCTCGAACAGGGAAAGCACATCTCCGGTGATGGCGATGGTGTACTGGTGCATCGGGATTTCGCGCAGCGGAACGGATTGTCGGTCGGCTCGACGTTCACGTTGAAACAAGGCGATCATGACTCCACCGTGCGCGTATCCGGAATATTTTCCGGCAAAACGCAGTCGCAAAGTCCCATGCCGTCGGATTCCTCGGAGAATCTGCTGTATGCGGGGATGAACGTGGCTTCCAAACTGACCGGTGAACCGCGGATCGATACGGTACGATGCCTGTCGGCCAGCGCGCAAAGCCTGCCTGACACGATACGGAAGGCCAAGGAGCTGGCCGGGACGAAATATGACGTCACGGATAATTCATCCCGTTTCTCCGGCGTACTGCAGGCTGTGAATACGGTGCGTAATCTGGTACGTCTGATCCTGGCGGTCGTCTGCCTGGTCGGCGTTCTGGTGCTGGGCATGGTGCTGGTCTTCTGGGTGCGCTCCCGCATCCATGAGATAGGTGTCTTTCTGGCCATCGGCATCGGCAAGGCCCGGATCGTCGGGCAGTTCGTGATCGAAACCTGCCTGATGGCGTTGGTTGCGGCCTTGTGTTCGCTTGGTACCGGCGCTTTGCTATCGGGGTTCGTGTCGTCCATGCTGCTGGCCAATGCGGATGATGCCTCCCTTTCGTCGTTGCAGGTGGATGCTTTGCCGCCTGCTCAGACATCGCTCATATTGCTGCTTGGCTGCGGGGTCATCGCGATCGCCTTGGTGGTGTCGCTCGCCTCGGTGCTGGCACGTTCTCCCAAGTCCATTCTTTCCTCCATGAGTTAGGAGTAACAATCATGTCGGTTTGTCTACAGTTGGATCATGTCGATTACATGTACGGCGCGGCCAAGATACGCGTTCTGTCGGATGTCAGCGCGGATTTCGAGGCCGGTAAGATGTATGCGATAACCGGACCGTCCGGCGCGGGCAAGTCCACCCTGTTGTCGTTGTTGGCAGGGTTGGATTCCCCGTCGAAGGGCGTGGTCCGTTTCGAAGGCGGGAACATCGCCGAGACGGGGTATTCGAAGCATCGCCGTGAGCATGTGTCCTTGGTGTTCCAGGACCACAATCTGATCGACTATCTCACGCCGGTGGAGAACCTACGTTTGGTCAATCCCAAGGCCGATCTGAAGATCCTTGAGGATCTGGGTCTCACCCGTGAGGAAGCGAAGCGCAACATCATGCACCTATCGGGTGGTCAGCGTCAACGTGTCGCGGTCGGCCGCGCCTTGGTCTCCCCGGGTTCCGTGATTCTGGCCGATGAGCCGACCGGTAGCCTGGACCCGAAGACGACGGGTGATGTGATCACGCTGTTGCGTGATGCCGCGCACCAGTTGGGCAAGTGCGTCATCGTGGTCACGCATTCCGAGCGTGTGGCCGATGCCGCCGATATCGTGCTGAATCTGAAGCGTAAAAAGCTGACCCGATCGTAAGCCCCCGAAATATCATGGCAGCCACCCGTTATGCTCTCAGCATGATGGGTGGTGTGTCGTATTTGGCGTCCACTCGTTTCAAGGGTACGTAAGGGGATTGAGGAGTACCGGTTTGCTTATAGGGGGAGAGGCTTCCCCGTTCTGCGGATTTCCTGCCCGAACAGAGTATAGTGAGGCAAATTATCGAAAGGAATGCAAGCATCTGAAGGTCTGCGACGACGCAAGACCGTGCGGAAGAACTCAAGGTCGGCATATGCCGATGCAAGAACGGATACGGGGAATACCATATGCGGAACAATAAGAAGTTTACGGATCAGGAGATCGAGGAACTCGAGTCCCTGGCGGTTGTGGAACATGCGACCACGAGCCGTATCACCTACTCGCATGCGTTTCAGGTGTACTGCATGTACCAATATGTGCATGGCACACGGCCGAGCGTCATCTTTTCCAATGCGGGACTTCCTTCGCGCTTGATCGGGCCGAAGCGCATCGAACGGTGCATCAGCAGGTGGAAGAGCAACCCCCAGCTCATGGCCGAGGTCCGACAGCTCGATGAAGAGGGACGAAAGCCCGCCATGCGTGATGAGATCATCCTTTCGAGTCTGTCCGAAATACAGGAGCTCAATAGAACGATCATCACGTTGCAGGAGCGTATCCGCAAGATGATCGCTCATCTACGTTAGGAATGATGGGGTATGACCAACGTCGAATTCACGCTGGAAGAGGTCTGCTACCTCGAATCGCTGCCGGCGATCGCCCATGTGACAAGCAAACGGATCACCTACGCCCATGAATTCCAGGTCTACTGCATGTACTGGTACATGCGCGGATTGCGCCCCTATCAGATTTTCTCCAGTGTGGGGATGCCGCTTGAACTGATCGGTGCGAAGCGCATCGAGCGTTGCATCAGCAGGTGGAGCGGCGACCGGAAACTGATGGATGAGGCGGCGGCATATGCGCTGTCCGGTGAGAAGCCTCATGTGGTCGGTGAGATGCCGGAGGAGACCGGCATCGCCTTCAATCAGGCGAGAATGCAGAAGTACAGTGCCGAGATCATCGAAGCGCAGCGGCATATCGACGATCTGGTATCCCAGCTCAAGATGCGTTACGGCACCCAGCTCATCAAGGATGAACAGATCTGGAGACAGGCCGATTCCGGAAGCTGAACGATGGCATTCGCCAAGTAAACGCAACGAGAGGAGTAGTCATGAGGAAGATGGTCAAGATAGTCCATGGTGCGAATCGTGAGACGGAGATGAGCCGTGCGAACAAGCCGGTGATGTATCTGGATTTTGATGGCGTTCTGAACGCGTTCCCCAACACCGGAATCGTCAATTATTCCGATGTCGGGCATGTGGAGTTGGTTCCCGATCCGGACGGGTACCGTACGGACCTGTATTCGGCGAAAAGGGCGTTCCCGCTGGACAAGACGGCGGTCATAGATTTCGGGCGGCGCGGTTTCCATGAACTGCATTGGTCCGATGAACTGGCCGGCAAACTGTATGCCTTGGCGAGGGGTGGAATGCTGGATCTGCGTTGGCTGTCCACTTGGCAGCCGTATACGGAGATGCTCGGCGATCGCTTGGGGTGGGACGATTCCGTGGTATCCAGCGTGTTCTGGCATGATCCCAACACCCATGAAGGCAGGGTCATGCAGAAGCTCGACCTGATCATGAACGAGATCATCAAGCAGCGTGAACGTGTCGAACAGGGATATGATGCCCACGCGATCATCTGGGTGGATGATGGTGCGATCAATAATCGCACCATTACTGCGCTCATCCATACGCAATTGGCGTCGCCGCTATTGCTGATCTCACCGGATGCCCGCATCGGCATTTCACGTCGTCAACTGGAGCTGATCTATACTTTCGTCAACCGTCCCCCGTCGACGCCCTGTGTCATCTACTCATGCCCGTGGGATGAGAAGGGGCACGTCATAGGGAACGGTGAAGACGATTCCGATGATGCGATGGAATGATGTGATGGACTAGACGAGTCCGTTGCCGCGGCCGCATGCATCGGCGCTTTCGGGGATCGTTGCCGCGGGTGTTGTTTCCAGCAACGTATGCAGGCTGACGGCATGCGCATTCGGATGGATGACCGTTTCGGGCGAGGCCAGGGCGGCTATCAGATCATGAGATCTTGACGGTCGTTCGTGGTTGCGTTCCGGCGCGACGGCTTTCGTGTCGGGATGGTTGGGGCGCGCTGTGGGAAGCAGCAGCACATGCTCGGCTTCGCTGATCAGTCTGGCCTGGACCGTGCCCACGCATCGCGGATCGAATACGCCGTCGTGTTCATCCGTTCCTGCCAATAGCAGCTGTTCGTCGTCGCATAGTCTGGAGGCGAAGCCTTCGGGGTCGGTCACGGAGGCGATCGTCGCCGCATCCACGGGGCGCGCGGTGCCGCCCAGCAGTGAACATTCCAGCAGATATTGCGCGACCGGTGCTCCTTCGATGCCGATCGGCAGGGTGATGAGGAACATGTCGGCCCGGTTGCATAGATGGCCGAGGGCGGCGACAAGATCCCGTTTGACCGAACAGGTCGGGCAGCAGGCTTCCATGGGGAAGGTCGTGCAATCGCCTTCGCTTAACTGACCCAGACCGCCCGGTCGACGGATGGTGCGGGTCATGCTGAAGCCCGTTTCGGCGGTGTCGTCGGTGGCGAAGTCGTATGTCACGCAGCAGACCGACGGGCATGAGTCCGCCAATGAGAATGATGTGGCGTCCAACGCCAATCGGTGTACGCCGGTCAGCAATACTACGGAGATCGCCTCCTTGTCCGTTTCGGCGTTTCCCAGTGATGGCAATACTGGATGCTGCATATTCAAGCTCTTTCCACAATCCTTTTATTGATAATGATTATCATTATGATATAGTTACCGGCATGTCCAAACATTGTCAAGTTCTCGGCACGCGCGCCCACGTCGGCAACGCGGTGTCGCATTCACATAGAAAAACCCGCCGCACCTTCAGCCCGAACCTGCAAAGGAAGCGTTATTACGTACCGTCGCTTGGACGCACGGTCACCCTGACGCTCACGCCGAAAGGCATGAAAACCATCGACAGGCAGGGCATCGAAGCAGTGGCGGCGCGACTCATCGAATCCGGTGAGATCGGCCATCTCAAATAGAAAGAGGACAACAACCGTATGGCAAAGACCACGGAAATCAGACCGGTTATCACCCTGCGATCCACGGCAGGCACCGGATCCACCTACACCACCACCAAAAACCGTCGTAACAATCCCGACCGACTTGAGCTCATGAAATTCGATCCCGTAATCAGGAAACGCGTGATGTTCCGGGAGGTCCGCTGACGTGGCGAAGACCGGCAACATCGCAAAACAACGCCAGCGTGAAGCCATCGTGGCGAAATACGCGGAACGCCGCGCACGATACAAGAAGGATTCCGTCAATATGCGGCTGAGTGAAGAGGAGCGGGCGGAGGCGATGCGTCGATTGCATGCGCTTCCCCGCGATGCAAGCCCCGTCAGACTGCGCAATCGCGACGCGATCGACGGACGTCCTCGGGCGTTCATCCGAGCATTCGGCCTGTCGCGGATCAATCTGCGCAACAAGGCGCATGCGGGCGAGCTGCCCGGAGTCGTCAAATCCAGCTGGTGACCGGACTCTTCGGACGATTCGCCGGCGAACATACGGCAAGCGAACGCCAGCAAAACACAGCAAACGACACCTATGGAAAGGAATGACCGATGAAAGTCAGGGCTTCGATACGCTCATTGGCTCGCAAAAAAGGATCGATGATCGTGCGACGCCGCGGTCACCTCTACGTCATCAACAAGAAGAATCCGCGGTGGAAGGGCAGGCAAGGCTGATGGCGACACCGAAAAACAGGACATCCCGCTCCCGCACACGTTCCAGACGCGCGCATTGGAAAACCGAAGCGCCGCAATTGGCCACCGTCACCACGCCCGACGGGCGCACGGTCCAGGTGCCCTCGAACCTTGCGGCCGCGGCACGTCGCGGATACATGCATGTCGATTGAAGGCATCACACAGATTGTCACCTATATATAAGGAATAGATAGAAAGAGAAGAGCATGACCGAGAACAATCTCAGCCAGCCCGAAAGCAAAAATCCGGAGAATACGGCATCCGAACCGTCCGGAGATTCGTCCGATACCATGGCCGTGACGAAAGCGAGCACGGATGCCATCGGCAGGAAGGGCATCATCGCCATCATCGTAGCGTTCATCGTGGGCGCCTTGGTTTCCGGACTCGTCGTCGGCGGATTCGCGTTCCTCAATGCAAAAAACGGCAGGAACGCCTCCGCTGCATCTCACGGTTCGACCTCCACGGTCAGCGACGCCAACGATTCGTGCAGCACCACGTTCACCGTGGTCGCCTCCGTCAACCAGTGGGGTGCGCTCGCCCAGGAGCTTGGCGGCAAATGCGCGCAGGTCACATCCCTGATTAATTCCACCTCCGTGGAGCCGCATGATTATGAGCCTACGCCAGCCGATCTGGCCAAGCTGTCCAAGGCCGACATCGTGGTGATCAACGGAGCCGGCTACGACGGTTGGGCCGAGAAGGCGCAGCTCGACAAGAGCAAGCAGACCATCGTCAATGTGGGTGATCTCATGGGTATCACCGCCACCGAGGAGCATGAGCATGAGCATGAGGACGGCGATGGCGAGTCCGGCCACCACCATCATCACGGTTCCACGAACCCTCACCTGTGGTTCAGCCCCGAAGCCGTACTCAAAGCCGCGACCGCCATTACGGACGCTTACACCGCTAAGGCCGGTGAAGGCACCGATACCGCGGCCACCGCACAGCGTCATTCGAATGCCTGGAATGCGGACTATGCCGAATTCGTCGCCATGGTCAACAAGGCTCGTGCCGCCGGCGTGAAGCGTTCGTATGTGGCCACCGAATCGATCATCAGCTACCTGCTCGACTATCTTGGCGCCACCGACAAGACGCCGGAATCCTATACGAATGCCATGAACAGCGAAGGCGAGCCTTCCGCCGCCGATCTCAAATCCACCCTCGACATCGTTTCCGGATCCGACGTGGATCTGCTGGTCGTCAACCCGCAGGAGATGGACGGTTTCGCCGAAAAACTCAACGATGCCGCCAAGAGCAGCAACAAGACGATCATTTCCGCCACCGAACAGCTGCCCGAGAACCAGGACACGTTGCTGGGCTGGCTTACGACCATCGCCAAGCAGGCCCTGGCCAACGACACCACTAACGGCTGGTTCCTCACCCAGGATGTCGCCAACCGTTCGATGGCCGACTATGAGGGGGAGTGGCAATCCGTCTACCCGTATCTGAAGGACGGCAGCCTCAAGAAGGTCATGGAAGCCAAGGCCAAGAAGGGCACCATGAGTGCCGAAGAGTATACGAAGTACTATGACGCAGGCTACAAGACCGATGTGGAGCGCATCACCATCAAGGGCGACCAGATCACCTTCACCCGAAATGGCAAGGACACCACCGCCACCTACAAGTACGACGGATACAAGATCCTCGACTACAAGAAGGGCAATCGTGGCGTGCGCTACCTGTTCTCCGCAGTCGGTGACGTGCCTGACGGCGCCCCCAAGGTCGTGCAGTTCTCCGACCATGGCATCGCCCCGGGCAAGGCCGCGCATTTCCACATCTTCGCGGGCGATTCGCAGGAGGAAACCCTCAAGGAGATGGACAACTGGCCGACGTATTATCCGTCCAGCCTGAACAAGGACCAGATCGTCGAGGAGATGCTGGCCCACTGATGCCGGTTAGCTGATCGGTTTGGGGTCCATGCCGCGCGATGTGTTGGCTCTCGTGAACCATGACGGGAGCCAACACATCGTGCGGCATTGCGTCATGCATTCAGGGATCAAGCCTCTTTGCTTCCGTTTCTCGTGAAGCAGGGAGGCTTGATGCCCGCTGTTTTTAGGGCTTACGTTTGCGGGCTTCGTCGGTGGCGACTTTTTGCTCGATAAACCGAATCCTGGATTCGTTCATTAAGGGTATTCGTGATGATGCCCTGCATCTCTCGGGGAGTTTCTCGTCAAGCTCGGCTGTAGTCACTTTTGTTGATATGCCGCTTCGTAGGAATGCCTTCTTTCGCGCACAATCCGGATTGACCAACGTTTTTCCGATTCGTGTTTTCAAGACGATGTTTGTTGTGCCTTTCATACCTTTTTAATGATGTTCAGATGGCCATTTTCCAATAAGTCGTGACTGCCGCACTAGTGCTGAGGATGGCGTTGCCGTGCACGATTGAGCAATACGCCTCTATTTTCGGATAGTGTACGCAGTTGGAGGGTGTTCTGCCGGCGAAGATGCCGGTGATTTCGTGGGGCCCCTAAACCTTATGCATCATGACCTTGTGGGTACTGTGCCTAGCGATAAATTTTCCGTATTCTCGCGTTTGAATGGCCAGTATGTTGCGCTGAGAGCTAAAACGACAAGCCGTGCCATACCCCTAGCTACACCCTTGACGGTGCTTCGATTTTCCGTCGGGAATCACTCTTGAATGACGGTTTATACGGCAAATAAGATGTCAATGCTGTAATTATGCAGAGGGGGAGCTGAAAATCTTATGGGTATATTTCTTACATAGAGAAAATAATTCAACTTCTCGTTATGTAGAGAAACAGAATTGCGGGTGTGACTGGCAGTCAGTCGTACCTCCTCCCTCTCCGATTTTTGCGGGGGGGGGGG
>NZ_AZYA01000029.1:0-26225 GCF_000513015.1 Bifidobacterium sp. MSTE12
GACCGTGCTGGCCGCACTGGCGTTCGCCGAGCGCGAGAAGGCGATACCACCGCTGCCACCGGAATGGTGGATAGGGATCAACAGGAGATACCGGTAGACCCCGTCCGAACCGTCGATGGTCGAGCGGCTCTACGATTGGAACCGATATCGGTTCCAATCGGAGGTGTCCTATGGATGTGTTCAAGACCCGTGTCGGGGAATGCAGGGCCATCGCCATCAGTCAGGAGAATTATTTCATGGAGACCAAGGGCATGGAACCTTTCGTGGTCGCGGAGGGTGGGCATAGGACGTTCTATGCGGTCTGTCCCGAATGCGACAATCCCGTCCGCATGGTCGGTCTGAACCGTCGCGAACTGGATGCCGGCCATCGCCGTCCCTACGCGAAACACGTCAAACGTGACGTGCCGGGAGTGGCGGAATACGACAGGAAGGCCTATCTGGAATGCTCGTATTCGAATCCGGGATATCATCGTGATCCCGGTTCGCGTCGTCCCCCGTCCAATCCCACGGCATTGGCCTTGTACCGGATTATGAGGGACCGGTTCGACCGGGTGGAATACGCCTGGTGGCGCGCTTCGGGAATACGCCTTGGCATCAAGAGACTGCAGAGGGCGTTGATCCTATGGCGGAACGACAAGGCATGGCTGAATTACGATTCCACCTACTGCAACCTGCCGCAGATGCTGTTCATGGGATTGCCGGAACAGGACCTGTACGGTCAATGCGTGTCCAAGGATGGTCCGGTCGCTGCGGCTCTTTCCACTCTTGACGACGTCAGATTGGAACCCGTGGATTTTTCCGAGGAATACGTTCGCGTTTCCACCACACGTTTCACCAACGTCACGTTCACGCTCGGACCTCCATCCAAACGGAAGGACGGCGAGCATATGGTCGAATACTTCCCGCTATGCCTGTTGCATGAGGGACGTCAGATCGGCGGTTTCATCCAGGTTCGTACGGATCCGGAATGGTTCAGCCGCATATTGAACATGCCTGATTGGCATGAGAACCGTCGCCTGTTGGGGTTGGCGGCCGACGTGCTGGGATAGGTTATCGGCGGGTTCGTTTCGATCGTGGATCGTCGGCATCCGCCCCGTCGCATCGTTTCGCGTGACGATATCGGATACGGGTCGCGTGATGGTCATGACGGGACGGGAGAGCCGGTCCGTGGACGCCTGCTCCTTTCTCCGGACGCTTCCCCCTGTCCGGGATCATTTCCCCTTGGCCATTCATGGTCTCTCCCCCGCTCCCGTCCTCGGATAATTGAACAGGCCGTGTCCGAAGGTTCTCTCCGTTCGGGCATGGATGCCGGCCCCGACGCGTCTCTTCCCCTTCTTCTCTCTCTGAGCGTCGGGGCCGGCCTTTTTCCGTGGCGGAATCCACGACGAGCCCCGAAGGAGGAGACGCGAATGGAAGGATTCAATGCCGACTGGATGCCGACGGCGTATGACACTGCGGCCGGCCCCGATGACGGCGGGAGGCATGATCGTCGTGATCGTCGTCCCGGCGACTCTCCCATGGTGAGGATCATCGCCATAGGCGCGGCCGTATGCGCGGTGGCGGGCGTCGGCGGCATCATCCTCGTGGATCGGATGGATATGACGCATGACGGGAACGTGACAGCATGCGAGCGGGCCGTGCTGTCACGCGACCGTCAGGCCGGCCTGTTCGACAAGGATTCGGAACGGTACGGGAAAAGCATCGACGCGGAGGCGTTGCGTAAGGCCGACGAGGACCTGGCACGACGCTGGGGCAAGGCGAGGAACCGTCCGAGCGTGTCGGAGATCAGCTGCGACGCGGATCATGACAATGCGACGTTGAAGAGGGCCAAGGAAAAGGCCGACGGTGAAGCCACGCGGATGCGCAAGGCCCGCAGGACCCTGAAGTCCCTGTACGGGAAGGCGTCGGACGCGCTGGGCCGCAAGGCCGACAAGGACAGGCGCGAACGGTTCCATACGGCGTTGGAAAAAGCCGAACGCACGTTGGACGATACGCGGGACGCGAACCTGAACCTGCCGTATCTGCGCACGAGACTCGGCCAGGAGTACGACAAGGCGAAGGAAATGGATGCGGGGTCGGCCGATCCGGACGAATTGGATCGCATGGCCTCCATCCTTGAATCATTGTCGGAACAGACCGTGGATTCCATACGTGCCGGCCAGGGGTCGGAGGAAGATGACGGATGACGGCGGGAACGCGTTCCGCCGGAACGGGGAGGCATGGATGAACTGGACCGATCTGGCAAGAGGCGTCATGTACGCGGTGGAGCTTGTCCTGTGCGTGAAGGTGCTGGGCGATTGGATGATGCCGGCAGGCCGTCACGGTCCCGACCCGTCCACGGGCATGGCCCGTGGACTGCGTGCTGCGGGATGGATTCTGACGGTATTGTACGCGTGCGGCGTGGGCAAGAGCCTGATGTACCTGCGGTTCGGGTGGGATGATGATGTGCTGCCGGTCGATTACGTGAATCTGGCATTGGTCACGGCCAACACGCTCGTGTGGATCGTCCTCGCCTGGCGGCATCGCGGACGCTGACTGCCGGACCGTTCCCCGTGCCCTTCATGGCGTCATGGCCTTATGGTCTTGCCTGAGGGTTCCATGGCGAAGGATTCCGTGACGTGGGGGCCGGGTGGAAACGGAACGGCTGGTCCGCCACGAGCCTGCGTGCGGGGACATCGCGCGTGAACGGGTCCTCGAACGCCCACCGGTACGTTCCCGGCTTGTCCCGGGTGAGAAGCGGGAGCCTTTTGACCTGGATGGGGATCGAATCGTATCGCGGGTTGGAGAATACGCCGCCCCTGCCGAGGTAGTCGTTGATGATGAAGTTGACTCCCTGGATGGCGCCGCAGTGTGAACAGTTGACGGCCAGGTAGCTTTCCCCCATGCGTTTCGAGTAATTCGTCCTCACCGACAGTTCCCTGCCGATCTGGATTTTGAAGGCCCGTGAGAGGAATCCCATGTCGTCCAGGACGTTCCAGGCGACGATCCGGTCATGCCGGTATCCCCACCGGTCAAGGAACGTGAACACCATCGCGCTTTCCAGATACCGGAACGAGCATCTGTAGCATCCGTTCGGCGACCATGCCCATGCGAGACCGTTGTCCACGAGCATGTACGAGGGCGGGATACGGAACGGTTCCTCCTCGTCGAACCAGTCCCCGTCCTCCCTGCCCGTGATGGGTCGGAATTGAACGCTCATGGCCTCTCCTTCCATTCGCCCGGCATACGGGATTTTCGTATCATCAACGCTATCATCATAGGGGATCGCCTGCAGGAGAACGTCCCGTCGTACGGCACGGGAGGGAACCGTTGCCCGCGTCGGACGACGAGCGATGGTTCCGATATCGGTGAGGGGGCATGTGGTCCGGTTAGGATATTCCACGAAGATCCCGGAACCAAGGAGAGAAGTCATGGATGGGAATATGACGGAGACGGAGGGACTGGCGGCGGTGGCCGACCAGCCGGAAGCCACTGATATGGCGGAGCCCGAGGGCCCGCACCGTTCCAGGCGGACCGTGGCGGTCGTCGCCATGGTGTGCGCGGCCGCGTTGGCCGTCGCGGGCGGTGTCGGCTGCAAGGCATGGTCGGACCATGAGACCGCCATGGCCGCGAAGGATTGCCGGAGCGCGTCGGAAGCCTACCGCAAGGCGGCCGACTCGTACAACGGGCTCGTGGACGGCGACGCGGCCACGGCCTCCCGGATCACCGCCAAGCAGGTCAAGGACACGACGACCGTGGACGGCCTCGCCAAGGCGCTGAAGGCGTCGGAGCCGAAGGCCGTGGCCTGCACGGCCGACACGAAGGCCGGCTACGAGACGCGGACCGCATCGATCGAGAAAAGCACCACATGGTACAAGAGCCATGGGAGGAGCCTGAAGGCGGCGGTCGGGAAGGTGAACGCGTCGAAGCTGGACAAGGCCGTCGACGACGCGAACCAACTGTATAAGGATTCCGACGGCAAGGTGGCGGACGCGAAGACGCGCGACGAGCTGAAACGGGCGATCGCCGCGAAGGACGAGACGAGGATCGCCAAGGCCGTGAAGGCGGTCGACGATTCCGTCGAGGCGAAGCGCAAGGCCGACGAGGAGGCCGCCAGGAAGAAGGCCGAGGAGGAGGCCGCGGCGCAGGCCGCCGCCGAGGCCGCAGCAGCGGCTCAGGCGCAGCAGTCGTATTCCTCCACGTCGTATTCCAATACCGGCGGCTCGCAGTCGTATTCCTCCAATAACGGCGGCTCGTCGAGCGGGTCGACCGGGTCGTCCAATAGCGGCAGTTCGTCCAGCGGAGGCAGCTCGTCCAGCGGCTCGGCTGATTCCAATACGGGGGCCTCCGACGGATTTGACTGGGATTATGTAGGCCCGTCAGTCTGCACTTCTGATAAGTTCTGCCCGCTAGGATAGTTCCCTCCTCTCCGTTTCGTCATCCCTCTTCGGCGTTCACTGCCGAAGAGGGATTCCTCTTTTCTGGGCACATTCAGATCGATATCGGACCCACCTTTCGGACAGTGACGTGGTATGCACGGACGGAACCCTCCCTTTCGGGAGAACAGGGAGACGCGTCCCCGGCTCCGTCCCGCCCCATGCCCGCATAGCCATGGGGCGTATCTGCAAGCAGAATCTCTGAAAGGAGAAGGAACATTGAGTTCCAAGAAGAACACAACGCGGGCCGCGCTTGCCGCGCTCGTCGCTGCGGCGACGCTGGTGAGCCCGTTCTCGGCGTATGCCGGTGAGGGCGGCGGCGGTTCCGGCACGGGCACCGGCTCAGGTGACGGAACCGCCGGCGGTGTCGGCAAGGTCAGCTGGGTGTACAAGGACAATTACGGCACACCGACCCGGGACAACGCAATCGCGGCCATGCAGTCCGCTGGCGTGAAGAACCTAGGCGGCACCGAATCCAACAAGGCCATCGATGATGCCGTGAACAATGCGAACGCGGAATGTGTGGCACGCTCACAGGCTGCCGGGCAGTCTGACCCGCAGTGCCGTCTGGTGTCCGTCGGCTTCGTGCATACGCCCGGCTCTTCGGGTGACTGGTATACGGGCGCGAACGGTTCACTGACTGCGAAGCAGTGGCAGGACGCGTGGGTGTCATCCGGCATTCCGAACAACACCTACAATTACAATGGCACGGACTATAAGACCTCCAGCCCGTTCAACGACGGGAGCACGACGATCAATTCGTTGGTGAGGCGTGAGACCGACAAGGCCCCTCGCGCGTTCATCGCCATCGCACTGTCGCAGCACGAGCCTGCGCCGGCAAACTATGATCTGACCGTCACCACCAATCACGGGCAGGGGGCCGATCTGAAGGTCGGCTCCACCGACCCGATCGGCGACACCCTGCACGCGAGCAACAACGGCAGCGGCATCAAGGAGAACCTGAACGGCACCGCCGTCATCCACTACGAAGGCCAGAAGAACGGCTACGTCGCAGCCATGACGGTCAGCAAGCCGATCACCTTCGCCAATAACGGCGACACCCAGCTCGACCGCCTCGCCACCCCGGCGGATTTCGGCATGGGCCACTGGCAGGAGGGCCGGTACTGGATCGACATCCAGGTCGCCAAGCAGGGCAGGATGAAATCGTCCGTCGACACGGCCGACAAGGACCCGTCCGAGACCTGGAGCGTGAGCGCCGAACCGCCGACCCCGCCGGTCAAGACCATCGACGAGGGCGTGAGCGCCGACGGCATGACCAACCGCACCGTCATCAGCTACGGCACCGGCAAGGGCGGCTACGAGATGGCGTTCAGGGACAGGATCACGGCCGACGGCGTCGACTACACCGTCGACGACTACAGGCTCGTCGACACGAGCGACAACGACCGCGACGCGTCCAATGAGTTCACCATCGCCTGGGACCGCAAGACGGACACCGTCTCGGCCGTGCGCACCGCCGACAAGGGCGAGATGCCCCTCGACCACCAGTACGAGTTCAGCTTCGACGTCACCGTCAGCAAGCCGAAGGACTTCAGGAAGGTCAAAGACCACGCGACCGGTAAGTGGAACCAGGAACCCGAGGCCGACGCCGGCAGCAAGGAATTCGACACCTGGCAGCCGAACCCGGACAAGAGCTGGATCTTCGAACGGGACGGCGAATGGCGGGCCGTCATCGACCCGCAGGAGAGCGACAGGACCGGCGGCGACGCGCACACCTACCTCGACGGCGACAGGGTCGGCAGCGTCGTCAACGGCACCGTCGGCAGGAACCTGATCCAGGCGCCCGCCAAGCTCGTCCTCGTCGATGACTGGACGGCCGCCGACTACATCTTCGACCCGGACACCAAGAACATCCGCGTGTACGAGGCCACGGCCGGCAGCGACCGCGAAAGCAGCGTGAGCGACATCGTGACCACCGGCAAGGACGTGACCGACCAGTTCGCCATCACCGTCCAGGGCACCACGGCCACCGCCAAGGCCAAGGCCTCCTACCTCAAGGGATTGAAGAAGCTGAAGAACCCCAGGCAGGTCACGCTCCTGATCCCCGGCACGGTGAACTTCGCGGACGGCAAGGGCGCGGAACAGGTCCGCAAGGACTTCAAGAAGGCCGCGGGCGACGAACTCACCTTCTGCACCGCCCCGAACGGCAAGGACCTGACCAACGGCGGCTCCGAGACCGTGAACAACCACACCGAGCCGACCAACGAGCCGAAGATCTGCGGCTACATCCCGCCGGCCAAAAAGGACGTGGTGAGCGAGGCGAGCCAGGGCGGCGACCAGGAAAGCGTGCAGGGCAAGGTCGTCCAGCCCGGCCAAAGGGTCGAATACCAGCTCGACACGCAGCCGCAACTGCCGTCCGACCTCGCCTACGAGGTCAGGTCCGTGAACTTCACCGACTCCTACGACCCGTATCTGAAGCCGGACAAGCAGACCCTGGAGATGATGGACCTGAACACCGGCAAGCCGGTGTCCAAGAAGAAGTACACGACCACGTGGGATGACTCCAAGCACATGTTCACCCTGACCGTCACCGACCAGACGCTCCTCGGCCAGTGGCGTGCGGGCGCCAGCCCGCGCCTCCAGGTCCGCTTCGAGGGCACCGTCTCCGACGACGCCCCCACCGACCACAAGGTGAACAACAAGTGGGTGCTGACCCTCAACAACAGCTTGACCCCGAGCAACGAGGTGTTCAACATCCCGCCGAAGCTCGACCCCGTCAAGAAGGACACGCGGAAGGACCCGACGATCAGCATCGACGGCAGGACCGCCCTGCTGGGAGACGAGATCCACTACCATGTCGACATCGACGCCAAGCAGGACAACCAGGCGTACAAGGTCTGGAGGCTCGGCATGACCGACGACTACGACGACGAGTATTTGAAGCTCGACGCCGCCAACGTGGAGATCACCGACGAGACCGGCAAGGACGTCACCGGCAAGTTCAACCTTCAGGACAGGGACGGCGTGCTCTACGCCTACGCCAGGCTGGTGGACACCGAGATCCCCGCGACGGGCGAGACCGTCAAGGGCGACCCGCAGCCGGAAGACCTCAAGGCCTACGGCGAGTCCGACGGGCATGACCCGCTGTCCCAGCCCGCCATCGACCAGAACCTGTTGGGCCACACGTACACCGTGTCCATGCCGATGACCGTCATCAAGGTCACCGACGGCCATGTCGTGAGGAACAAGGCCACGCAGGTGTTCGACAGGATCCGCAAGGACACCAACGAGGTCACGAACCCCCTGAAGCCCATCAACCCGGCCAAGGACGTCACCGTGAAGGTCGGCGGCGCATCCGCCAACGGCAGGAGCGTCTACAAGGACAGCACGTTCCTCTACCAGCTCGATTCCAGCATCCTGCCGGCCAACCGCGCCTACCCGCAGGTCGACCAGTGGAAGATCGTGGACCCGCTGAACACGGAATACGACCAGTACACCGGCCAGTGGGCCGTGTACGCGACCCGCGACCTGCTTTCGGGCGGCGAGGTCGTCGCGTCCAAGGGCGACAGGATCGCCGGCAACGGCTTCGACTCCTCGAAGTTCGGCGGCGACCTGTTCACCGCCACCGCGGACGAGAATGGCCAGGTCACCGTCGAGGCGACCGACCTGTACCGTAGCCTCGCGGGCGCGGACAACGAGCACGAGCACGGCTGGCGCGCCTACATCCAGTGCAAGCGCACCAAGGTATCCGACCGTGTCGAGAACCGGTTCACCGAGTACTACAACGACAAGGAGTTCCAGTCCAACATCGTGTGGACCCGTACCCCGGACATGACCCCGAGCATCCACATCGAGAAGTACGACGTGGAGTCCGGCGAACAGGCCGGCGACCGCGACGACGTGAAGGACGCGTTGAAGATGGGCGGCGACGGCCAGGAGATCGCGTTCAAGATCACGAACACGTCCAAGACCGACTCCTCGACCGGCGAGGGCGCCTGGTATCTGGCCAGGGATCTGAAGATGGTCGACAGGACCATCGCCGGCGAGGGCGAGGTCGTGGACCTGAAGTACCCGGACAACTGGGACACCCTGGTGCTCAAGCCCGGCGAGTCCACCATCGTGACCGGCACGCTCAAGGGCGTCCGGCAGGGCGGCAGGCACACCGACCGCGTCAAGGTCACCGGCACGCCGCTCGTCGAATGCCCCATCACCGACACCGACCCGTTCGGCGGCAAGAACGACGAGACCCGTCCGTCCAACGCCGTCGACGTCAAGGACGGCGACAAGACCGTCACCCTGTGCTCCGACACGACGGTCGAGTCCAACACCGACGACTGGAGCGGCTACCGCCCGTCCCTCGCCCGGACCGGCGCCGCGATCGGCGGCATGCTGCTCGCCGTGATCGCGGTCGGCGCTCTTGGCACGGGCCTGCTCCTGGCACGCCGCAAGGCGGCCGGAACCGGTACGCACGGCGCACACTCCGGCAAGTGAGCGAGAAGATCCCGTCAACGATCCCGTTTCCCATCCCACACCATGGGGACGGGAAACGGGATTCCACGGGCCTGACACCGTGAAGGGGTGGAGGATGATCCGGCGAACGGCCATCCTCCACCCCTCCTTCTTTCTCGATTCCATGCCCCAACGTCGGTCCCTCCGTTCGGAACGGCCGGCTTCCTTTCCGGCTCCGGTCCGCTCAGGGGTCCGTTTGGCGTGTTGCGGGAATCGCCGAATGAACCAAGGAAAGGGAATGGCGTGGCCGTCCCATCCGCGATATCGCGGGCGTGCGGGGTGGTTCCTCCGGAAGACCTCTCGCCTATAGGAAGGAACCGTGATGGGGCTCGTCATCGACATCGTATTGTTCGTCGCCGGCATGGCCGGTGGCATGTTGGTCGTCTCCCTATGCGTCGCGGCGCGTATGGGGGACATGCAGGCGCGGCGCCTGCATTCGGAACGGGACCGTGCCGGCCGGGACCTGGAATGATATCGCGCCGTCCCGTACGGATATCGGCCCGCCCTCACGTGGATTGGACGGAAGACGATCCTCGAGAGCGTCTTCCGACGTGTTTCATCGGTGAGGGAGGATCCAAATGCCAGCAATCATCATGGTCGTTCTCATGGCCGGCGCGGCGACGTTCCTGTACAGGGCGTTCGTGCTGCTGACCGTCAAGGAGAACAGCACAACGGTGGGTCGCAGGGCCAAGGACCGTGTGCTCGCCATGGGTATGAGGAAACGCAGATCCAGGGCGATCGTGATGCTCGTGTGCGCCGTGGTCTGCTTCCTGCTCATGATCACGGTCGGCATCGTGCTCGCCCATTCGGGCTATTCGGTGTGACGGCCGCGTCAATGGGGAAAACAGGCCGGCTCCCCCGGCCTGCCCGTCGGTCCCGTCCGGTGGAACGCTTCACCGGCCGGGACCGCGTTCCGTAACGTTTTTCAAGGATCGGACCGATGTGGACATGATGACGGAAGAGAACGAACGATGGGAGAACGCCGACGACGCCGACACGGACGGGATCGCCGGGGACGACGCCATTCCCACATTGGAGGATGACGGGCATCGTCTCGGCTCCCAGGCACGTCGCGGAGTCGACTGCATCGGCTTCGTGCCCGCCCCGACCAAGCCGATGCTCCTGGAACTGGCATGGCTGCAGGCATCGGCCGAGGCACGACTGGACGGCATCGATCTGCCGCCCGTTCCCCCGCACGCGTTCACACGGGCCGACGGGAACGCGGTATCGGATGCGAGAAACCGCCTGTCGGGCATGGTCGCCGGGCAGATCCGCAAAGCCCGGAAGGCGCGCAGGGAGCGTCTGGGCGACGTCGCCGGCCAGCTTCCGTTGGGCTCGCCCACGCCCATCGATTTCATCACCAAGGACTTCAACGCCCGTCCGCTGATCCCCTGGCATCAGACCAGCACGGGTCGTGCGGGCGTATTGACCACGTTCGTCGCCGGCAGCGGCGCTCCCGTGATCCCCGGCCCGCCCGTCGGCCTAGACGTGTTCAGCCGTGAACTGTTCACCTTCGACTGTTGGGGCACGTACGATGCCAGGCTGACCACCAGTCCGGACATCTTCACGTCGGGATTGCGCGGCCAGGGCAAGAGCTTCTGCATGAAGACCCTCGCGGTCAGGGAGATGGGCTACGGCCGGCACGTGATCGTCCAGTCGGACCGTCAGGGCGAATGGGTGCGCATCGCACGGGACATTCCCGGCGGACAGGTCGTTTCCCCGGGCGCGGGCAACTATCTCAACCCGTTCGCCATGCCCGACGCGAGCCATCTGACCGGCAGGGAGGAGCGTGAGGCGTTCCGCCAGGAGGTCCTGGCCGGCCGCAAGAGCGCCGTCATGGCGTTGGCCGAAGCCGTCCGCGAACAGGATCGGCCCTTCCCGTTGGACAAGGACATGCTGTCCTTGATCGACCAGCTGATCGCCTCGTACGACACCGGGCCGATGACGTTGGAGGCGGCCGTGGACCGTCTGAGCGACTGGCAGTGGGTGGATTCCGTGTACGCCAACATCCGCGGTTTCGAGCATTACCGGGATCTGGCGCGTGAGAAGGCCAGCGAGGCCGCGCGAGTGTTCGCGCCCATGGTCCACGGGGGAACGATGAGCGGCATGTTCGACCGGGAAAGCACCATCACGTTGGAACCGAACGCGCCGATCATCGTGTTCGACACTTCCGGCCCCGTGTTCCAGGATCCCACATTGAAACGCGTGTACACGGCCGCGGTCAGCTCGTGGATCGACCGTCTGCTGCAGGCGCGCGACGGATTGCGCCGCATCATCGTGTGCGAGGAGGCGTGGGACCTGCTGGGCAACCCGCAACTGGTCGACTCGTTGCAGACCAGGCAGCGTTCCGCCGGCCATTGGGGTTGCGCCACATGGCTGATCGTGCACGGCGTCGCGGACATGACGCAGGTGTTCAACCAGGGATCCGGTCTGCGCGGCAAGGTCGAACAGCTGATGAACCTGATGGAAACGAAGATCATCTACCGTCAGGGAGGCGAGAACATCGCACTGCTCAACCAGCTGGTTCCCGATCTGAGCGAGGACGAGCTGGACATGATCCCGCAATTGGCGCAGGGATTCGGCATCTGGCGTATCGGCCGGTCCCATCCGCGCATGATCCTTCCCGTCGCGGGCCCCCGTTGGGCCGCGACGTTCGACACCTCCGGACTGCGCAAGGCGTCCTGAGCTTCCGTTCTTCCGCATTTGGAGGTTTCCCATGGATTTCATAGACGCTTTCATGGCCTCGGACCTTGGCTGCGGGCTGACCATGGGCCTGCTGCTGCTCGTCCTCGCGTTGAACCTGCTTTCCCTTGCATTGCGTTTGCTTGACGTGCTTCTCCATGACGAGTCCGACCGGGTGGACGGATCATCGCATCGGGAACGGAAGGACGAGATGAAAAACGACTGAAGAAGAACGATTATGCCACCACTGAAGACACCCATCGAGAACGGAGGAGCATGATGGACGAACGACCATGGTACGAGACGCTGGCACCCGACGGGGACCTTGCGGACGGCCCGCGCACGGGTCTGCGGTACGACGCCGAGGAACTCAACGCGGAGAACCGACGCGAGGCCATGGCGAAATGGAAACGGTTCGAGGATTCCGATCTGGGTGTCTGGCTCGACCGGCACACGCGCCTGTATGAGGCATTGTCGGATGAGGAAAGCGTCCTGGTCAAGCACGTGGGCGCCATCGCACTGTTGCTCGCCGTGATCGCCACCCTGTTCTCGTTCGTCATGGCCGGGGGCGATCCCCTGATGACGGTCCTCGCCTGTCTGCCTTGGTGGGTGGGCTGTTTCGTCACGATTCTTTCATTGTGGATCTTCTGGGATTCGTACCGGGATTCGGGCGAGCGTGCGGCCGACTGGCTTGGTTCGCGTCCGGGCATGGCCTCGTGGCGTCAGATCGCGGACGCCTATGGTCCGCGCAGCGTGATGCGCGACGTGGTGCCGGCGGTCCTGCCGCGCACATTGTCCGAATTCCAGGAGCGCAGGCCGGGCGCGGTCATGCCGAAGCCATGGCATGCCGCCATGCTCGTGGGGTGGAGCCATCGCATGGAAGTATGGCTGGGATGCGAACGGCATCTGTACGTGTTGGGGCCGACCCGTTCGGGCAAGACCGTGTGCGTGGTCATTCCCGCCGTGGTCGAGGCCCCGGGTTTCGTCCTTGCCACCTCGACGCGCGGCGACATCATCAAGGCGACCTGTCTCCTACGCGAGCTTGGCGTGACCGACCGTGCCACGGGCGCCGTGTACGGGGCGCGCGGCGAGGGAACCACCCATATCTTCGACCCGGAAGGCGTCGCGGAGAACGATCCGCTGACCCGTCACAACATGTTCTGGACGCCTTTGCAGGGTTGCGACGATCCGTCCGTGGCGATGCGCCGCGCGCAGACTCTGGTGGGCATCGGTGGCATGGGTTCCGGATCGAACAATCAGGAGTGGGGTGTATCCGCGGCGATGTACGTGCAGGCCATGTTGTATGCGGCGGCGATCTCGGATAGGACCATCGGCGACTGCTACCAGTGGAGTCTGAGTCCCGAGGCCGCGCAGGAGGCCGCCGACCTGATCCGCCGTAACACGCCTCAGCGTGAGATGAACCAGTGGGCCACGACGTTGAACGCGCTGCCCCATGTGGATCCGCGACAGAAAGGTTCGGAATGGTTCGGCGTGAGAAACGCGTTCGCGATCCTCGCGGACCCGCGTGTGCGCGAGCGTATGGATTTCAGCCCGTCCGACCCGCGTCTGATGGATCCCAAACGCATGGTCATGCGCGGAGACACCGTGTTCGTATTGTCCAAACCAAAACGTGAAGGCGGCAGTTCCGGCAATGCGGGCGTGTTCGTGAGCCTGTTGTTGGACACGTTCCAGGAGGCGTGCCAGGATCTCGCGTTCGACCCGGCCTCGGGTTCGCGGGGCAAGATCGAACCTCCCGCCCGTTTTGTATTGGATGAATTGTCGAACATCGAGAAATGGGGCGGATTGCGTAACGCGATCACGCAGGGCGGCGGCAACGGCTACCAGGTCATCATCGTCGAGCAGTCCCGCCAGCAGATGGCCGACGAGAAGGACGGCTATGGGCGGGAGACCGAACGGACGGTGTGGGAGAACTGTCATCGGATCATGCTCAAGGGCGTGTCCGACGATGACACGCTCGACTGGTGGATCAGCCAGATCGGCCGGCATGAGCGCATCAGGGAGGAACGCAACTGGAATCCGGGCCAAGGGCCGATCGGCGGCTTCTCAAGCCGTCACGAACGTGAGGATTCCGTCACGAGACGGGAATTGAGCATGCTTCCGCGCGGATATGCGATGGTCGAACCGTTGGGACAGCAGCCTGCCCTGGTCGAGACGATCCAGTTCATGAGACGCAACTGGTGGCGTCCGGGCCTCGAGCGGATCCAACCGCGGGCCAGGTCGTGGCAAGGGCATGGGACCGGCAGGGACGGAGGCGTGAGGGTCGATGGACGTCGATGAGCATTACCGGCGGATGATGCAGGCCGCCGGCTCCAAGGAGGGCCGGCGGGATCCGGGAACGGAACGTCACATGGCGCAGGACACGTTCGATTTCGGCGACGAGATCGAACGGACGGAACCGGAAGCCGTTGCCGACGCGGACGCCCGCCGGCAACGGTCCGTGAAGGCCGACGACCTGGAGCCTGACACTCCCATGGGAGCCGATTACCGTTCCGACCAGGACCAGGCGGTGCAGGATCTGGTCGATTTCGCACGGGAACGGTTCGCCCGGATCCGTGGCGCCAGCATGCCGGGGCCGATGGTGAACAACCTGATCACGCTCGCCCGCGAGATGTTCGACCCCGCTCCCGTGGAACCGGAGTACGGGCCGGGCCGGTGGGCGAACATGCGCCAGACCGACCTGAAGAAGGAGATGACCGTCGCCCGTCCGGTGGACCTGTTGGGAGCCCCGCCCCGTCGCGACATCGACCTGATGATGCTGCACACCGTGCGCATGGGCGTGTTCCTGACCACGCACTATCCGTCGTGGGACCAGACGCTGCCTTCCTGCTGGCTGCTGCATGATGACATCGTCCACGAGGTGTTCAGCCTCAAATGCTACATGGACCTCGTGGTGGGCAG
The DNA here is from genome assembly GCF_000513015.1 of Bifidobacterium sp. MSTE12. NCBI lineage: Bacteria > Bacillati > Actinomycetota > Actinomycetes > Bifidobacteriales > Bifidobacteriaceae > Bifidobacterium > Bifidobacterium sp. MSTE12. The sequence goes on from NZ_AZYA01000029.1 coordinate 14,487, forward strand.
CGGCAATGGCGGCCTGTACATGCCGACCCTGCAGGCGTTGATCCATCAGGCGTTGGACCGGGTCAAGGACGATCTGAAGGATTCCAACGCGAAATCCGACGATCACCGGCATCATCTCTCCGATACGGAGGCCCGGGAACGTGAGGCCGCGCGTCGCGCGGCATACGCGCAATGGTACCGGCACGAGGGCGAATGGGCTCCGGTCGTGGATCCGGGTCTTGACGAACATGAACGGGCCGAAGCGATCCGACGGCAGGACTTCGACCCGGGATACTGGGGCTACCGCATGCAGGAGATCGACGAGATGACCGGCGAGATGACGCCGGCCGCATCGTTCATGACGGATCAGGACGCGTTGGACGACATCGCACACCTGCCCACGGGCCATCATGTCGAATACGAGGCCGAGGTCAGTGACGGGAGCCTACGCTCCGACCTGGCCGCATGGCGTGTCGAACTGGAGGCGACACGCCATGATTTCGAACGGGCGTTGGCCCGTGATGACGACGATGCCCGACGGGACGTGTTGAAGCATGCGGGCCTGCTCGAGGAGAAGGCGCGACGCCGTTGGCTGGAATACCGGTCACTGGAATCGAAGGAACGCGACCGGCTCGACCGCGCCCTGTCCGCCGCGGGCCTGCGTCTTCGCGACGATGACGGGAGCATGCGCGGGGAGGACCGCCGACGGCTCATGGACGAGACGCGACGGATCCGCGACGTACTGCGCGAGCATGGCCGCAGCCCGTCCGACGACGGGTACACACCGTTGCCGTTGGACCTGCAGCGTGACGACGTGGAACTGTTGGAACGTTTGACGGACAACGGCACCGGCACGTTCGACCGGATCGAACGGCTTCTTGGGACGATCGGAAAGGTCTTCGACGATGAACGGCATGAATGAGGGCATGCGGCCGAGCCTGTTCGACCAACTGGGCGGAGGCGACGGGCAGGACGATCTCGACTGGTTCGAGGGGATGAAGGCCTCCGGCACGCGGGACGGCGGGACGGAGGAACGTTCCCGACGCCGGCGCGCAAGGAGCCGGACGGACGGGCATGGGATCGCCATGGCCGAAACGGATCCGACCGTACCGGAGACGGCTCCCCTACCGATGCCCGCGGGGAAGGCCACGACGGGCGGACCCGTCGCGGATGGGAGCATGTCAGGGCCGGAACGGCCCACGATTCCGCCGGGGTCCGCCGTGCCGTCGCCGGTGAGCGCATCCGAAGACGCGGACGGCATGACGAACCCGCCGATAGGCCCGTCCATCACGCCGACGGTAGACGTTCCCCTGCCCGCCGGAGACGCTTCGTCCATCACGCCGGCCGAGACGTGCAAGGGCATGAGGGAAAGCCTGCAAGCCGTGGCGGACCATGACAATCCCGCCGACGGCGGACCCGCCCGCGCGGGAAAATGGCCGCATCGGATCCTGATCGCCGTGTGCGTGCTCGCCGTCCTTCTGACCGGCCTGGCCGTCGTCGGCGGAAAGGCCCGGGAGAACGCGCTTCTGGAGGCGTCACGGCACGTCACCTCGTCGATGGACGCGTTGAAGGGCGCGAACGGCAAGGCGCATGGGATACTCGGCTCGTACGGGAGCGATGACCTGTCCGATCCGGACCTGCTCGACGAACTCTCCGCCCAGGTGAAGACCAATCGCGTCATCCTCGGAACCTCCCACGACGGACTGGACGCGAAGCGGTCCGAATCATTGGCCGGCAAGGCCGACACGGCCACGAAACGCACCCTCTCACTGAACGGGAAGGTCAGGACGTCCGCCGCCGACAGGAAACGCGAGACCGCCTCCAAGAAGCTGCGGGAGAGTCTTAAAAAGGCCAGGAATCTGAAATCCTCCGTCAAATCGGAGGATTACGTCAGGAGGGCCCTGTCCGATCTGGACAAGGCCATCGGGCAGGCCGAATCATTGTCCGACGACGCGACGGCCGACCGGATCGACAGGGTTCGTGTCCGACTCGACAAGGCATACGGGAGCGTGTCCACGCTCGTCGAGGAGAAACGCAAGGCGGACGAACAGGCCAAAGCCGAGGCGGACGCGAAGGCCAAGGCCGAACAGGAGGAACAGGCACGCCGTCAGACGCAGTCCCGGCAGACCACGACGCCCCAATATCAGGCCCCATCCTCCGGCGGCGATATCGGAGGCTCGCACAGTGGTTCCGGTAGCGGCTCCTCCTCCGGACAGGCGGATTCCGGGAACTCCGGCGGATGGAGCGTACCCGCACCCGAAACCGATGACGGCCTGCCCGAATCCGATTCGAGCCTGTGAACGACAAGGAGCATCACATGTCAGGAAGCAAACGTCCCGCATCGACACCGTCCCAGGTCCGTCAGGCACGCGTATGGATCATCATCGCCGTCATCGGCGTAATGCTGATGGTCCTCGCGTTCAACCCGTGGCGTTCCACCGGTGGCACGGCCACGGGATCCGCTTCCGCATCATCGTCCGCCACCTCGTCCGGACATCCGTCGAAAAAGGTGAGGAACGGGACGTTGGAACAGCAGGCGGCCACGATGTTCACCGGGGATGCGGAAAGCATCGCCGACGAGGTACGCGAACTGCTCAACGCCCCGGAGGACTCCAACGTGGACACGCTTTCGAACCTGCTGTACCGTCACGACCATCAGGATCTCGCGGAGGCGAGCGACCTGTACGACGCCATCGGCTCCGAAAGGCCGGTGGAACGGGTCCGTGCGCTGGCACGGCAATGGTATCCGCAGGCCATGCGGGCGGCCATAGACGCGAGGCTCGATGATCTCGAGTCCGCACTGTCCGGCGCGGGCAGGGCGGCCGACCGGCTCGACCGGTTGGGTTCGGCTGACGCATCCTGCAAGAGCCTGCGCGGCGCGTACGAGACCGCGAAATCGTTGGTGAACGGCAAATCCCAGGATTACGACGCGCTGACCAAAGCCCAGCAGGACCTCACGTCCGCGACGTCGGGCTGCGCCGCGAGCCTTGAGGGAGACCAGCTGACGAAGGTCTTCGGCCAGGCCCAGGGATCGACCGACGGCACGGATGGGGGTGATGGGCGGTGAGCGCGACGAACCAGTCCTGGAGAATGCTGTTGCCCCATGACGGCATGATCGGCATGAGCCCGCAAGTGGGACGCGTCAGCGTGCCCATGGCGGGCATCACCCGTCTGCGTACCTCCGACGGGCGCAGGTGTCCGGCCCTACGCGGCGTCTGGAGCGAGGGAGGCCGGAGCCTGTACGTGCTGCTGGTGCCGTATGACGGGCGCGTATCGAAGATGATGCAGGACGTCAACCGTGGGGACGTCATCGAGTTCGTCGGCATGTCCGGCGAACGACGTGACGCGGGAGGAGACACCCACTACGCGGTCGTCGTCCATGACATGAACGTGGTCAGAACCAACGCCAGCCGTATGGAAGGCGGGAACTGAACGCGTCCACGGACATGGCCGTGCCGGTCATGCCAGATGGTTCAGGATATCTCTCGGACTCCTTCAAGGTGTAGGATCCCGGACCGTCCAGCGGATTGTTCTCGAACACCATGAAGTACCGGTAGCCGTCTCCGACGGCGTTCGCCCACATGTTGCCTAGGCTGAGCTTGTCCCGGCTGTCGTCGCCCTTCAGCATTTCACCCTTGGTCTCGATGGCGAGTATCCGGCCGGTCCTGGTCATGGACAGGAAGTCCGGGTAATGGTTGAGGAAGCCGTTGATGGAGAACTCTCCCCCGTGTGATTCCTTGATTCTATGCCACCGGAGAATGTTGCCGCAGTTGTGGCCAGCATGTCGGCCATTCTGCGTTCCAGACCGTTCATATCGTTTTCCTCGAGATGGATCTTGTCGGCGAGCTCCGCATCCAACTCCTCTGGCATCGCCGAAGCGACCGGCCCGCCCGGCCTCACCGCCGGCTCCGGTTCCTCCGCCGGTTTCACGGGTCCCGTTTTTCTTGGTTTCCCAGGCTTTTCGGGCTTCATGGTCGGTTCGGTCATGGTCTTCTCCCCGGACTGGTCGAGCATCCGCCGCTTCCAGCTTCCCAACGGCCGACGGGTCCACGTCCAGTTCGGTGGCGACCTCACACGACTCCGGCCCACCGGACGCGACCGCGACCACCGCCTTGCATCTCAGCTCCTCGGGTACTGGCCCGTGGCGCAGCCTGTGTTGGCCGGGGGCGAGCCCGTCGATCCACGCGGTGAACAGCGCCTTGCTCTTCGGATAACCCAGACACCGCATCATGCTTGCCATGTAACGTCCGTGCGGGAGACAGTCATCGACCGCCGCGCATTTCTGCCCATCCGTGTCACGAAGCCGATGCGCGCCACGCTGGATGGCTCGCCCGTCGTCCGTTCGCGCCCCGGTCCCGGCACCATGCCTTCAGAGGCGGTTCCAACGGGTATCCGAGCTCATGAATCACGGCCATGGAACTGAAATCGTACCGTTCGTAGAGATCGACTGCGTGGTCGTGCTACTTCTTATTGCACACCACCATAAATAAAAGGGTTCTCTTCCCGTTCAGGGAGTCCAAGAAAACGTCACCACATCGGATTAGTCACGAAACGCCGACTTGACTAAATACAGAGGTGCAGAGGTGCCAGACTGCGCGTCGGCCGCGGCGTCGCTCAACGGTGGATCGGCAAAGCGTCGTTGCGTGCCTTTCAGACACATCAGCGAAATCGAAAGAGGGATCCGTGACCTACCCGGACTCGAAAATAGAATCATCGACTGGCTACGACCGCCCATCAGACAAAACCAACACACCGACGCGCTTGACAATGTATCAGGAACGTCAAAATGCAATTTAGCCAATTTTAAGTGTGTCCTCTGTGCCAAAGCGCTTAAATTGTTAACATGGCTAGAATCACTGTGTATGATGTCGCAAAAAAAGCTGGTGTATCGACCGCGACGGTCTCCTTTGCTTTTAGACATCCGGATAAGGTAAAAGATGATACCAGGGCCAGAATCCTGAGGATTTCTGAGGAGTTTGGTTATGTGCCCAGCGGTAATGCCCAAGGACTCGCTAAGGGTAGCACCGACACTTTGGGCATGTATGCATTCGATATGTTGCTGGAAAGACCTCAGGGAAGCAACCTTGAGGATGATTGGCCTGATGTTTCCCCCAGATCCATCGATGAGCCTCTGGACGGTGACGAACCCAACGTTCTTGTATATCCGTTATACGTTGATGAGGTGCTTCGTGGTTTCGAACTCGAATGCTGGAAGAGTGGCAAGGGAATACTTATGGGAGCCGCCTCGGAAAGGGATGATCACAGATCGGTAACGGATATCGCCGGCCGCGTTGATGGACTGGCGCTGATGCCAAGCGGATATAACGATGCGCTTCCTCTTTCCATGTTGGCGAAGACCATCCCGCTTGTAATGGTGGGTGTGGGCGATGAAAAACTGCCGGCCGCGTACCTGCAATGCGATAACGCATCGGGCATGAGGCAGATCGTCGACCATCTTGTCGATGTTCACCATATCAACGATATGGCATTCGTCGGCGGCGTCAATGATAAAGCGTTCGAGAGCGGTGCCGACACTGATGACGTCGTCTCGCGTTATGACGCGTTTAAAAAAAATCTCGAGGAACGCGGGCTGGACTCCAGAGGGGCGTTGTTGGATGACTCTTTCGCCACGTCTGATGAATATTTGGTCGGCCTGTGTGAGGCGATAGAATCTAATCGGTTGCCGCAGGCCTTGGTGTGCGGCACTGATCAGACGGCCTTTGGCGTGATTAGACTGCTCGCGGATTCCGGAGTCCGCGTCCCTGAAGACGTCATCGTCACCGGCTTTGACGGCATCTTGGCGGGCAGGCTGATGACTCCACACCTAACGACCGTCCGTCAGCCTATGGAGGATCTGGGACGCAAGGCTGCACGGATGCTGCTTTCCAGGAATGGGAAGCCTTGGGAAAAACCGGAGAAACGAATATTGCCCGTTCGTCTCGTCGTGCGCGGTAGCTGTGGGTGCCCCTGATGAAATAAAACTCAGAAGCACGAAGCCTTATTGGCGTGTCTCCTTGACTTAAAACAATCTAAGCGCTTAAATATAAGCGTCAGTCTAACCGCTTAGATTGATGCTCACATTTAATAAGGAGTTTCAATGATGAAATCGTTTTTCAAGGCGGCTGTCGCGGTGGCCGCAAGTGCGGTCATGGTTATCAGCATGTCCTCGTGCGGGCGATCCGCAAGCAGCGCGGATTCCGATCCCGATGCGGTCAAGGCCATCGATTCAAGCAAGGCCACCGGCAGCCTGACCATCTGGGCCATGGGCAACGAGGGCGACCTGCTGGGTGATTTCGTCAAGGGATTCGAAAAGGAGAACCCCGACGTCAAGGTCAAGGTCACCGCGATCCCATGGTCCTCAGCGCACGACAAACTCCAGACCGCCATCGCCGCGGGCAACGGTCCCGACCTTGCGCAGATGGGCACCACCTGGATGGCCGATTTCTCCAACTCGTTCTCCACCGTGCCCGACAACCTTGACATGTCCGACTTCTCCAACGGCTCCAAGGCTGCGGGCCAGGTCGACGGGAAACAGCTCGGCGTGCCTTGGTACATCGACACCCGAGTGCTGTACTACCGCACCGACATCGCCGAGATGGCTGGTTGGAGCAGAGCTCCGAAGACTTGGGATGAGCTTAAGCAGATGGCTAAGGACATGCAGAAGGTCGATGGGGTCAAATACGGCATGAACCTCAACCCATCTGGCACTGACGCGTTCCTCGGAACTTTGCCGTTCTCCTACTCGGCCGGGGCGTCCTTGACTAACAAGGAACAGACGAAATGGACTTTCGAAGATACTGGCATAAAGAAGGGACTGAACTTTACCACCAGTCTCTACAGGGACGGTGTGGCGGATGTTAACGCCGACGTAAGCCCCGGCGCTGACATAGCGAACTTCGTATCCGGCGACACGCCGATGATGCTGCAGGGTCCGACCGCCGTCAGCCAAATCAACGAATTGGGTGGCGACGGTTTCGAATCCAAGTACGCCACCGTGGTCCTGCCGTCGATGGACGGCTCTTCGGGCCCTGCCACGTCCTTCGTCGGAGGTTGCGACCTCGTGACGTTCAAGGACTCCAAGAACAAGCAGTCCGCGTGGAAGTTCATCCAATGGGCCAGCAAGCCTGAGACACAGGCCAAATGGTACGAAAAATCTTCCGATCTGCCCGCCTCCCAGAAGGCATGGGACGACGACGCACTCTCCGGCAATGACAAGCTCGCGGCGTTCGGCGACCAACTGAAGAACACCATGGCCCCGCCGGCGCTGTCCACCTGGTCCCAGGTGTCCTCCGCCGCCGACCGGATCCTCGAACAAATGAACAAGGGACAGGTCTCCGTCGACGAGGGCCTGAAGAACCTGCAGTCCGAAGCTGACTCCATCGGAACGGGAAACTGAGCATATGGGATTCGGAACAAAAAAGGCGAAGACGGAGGGCTCTGGCAACGTCCTCCGCCGACGTCGGACGATTCTCGCATGGGGATTCGCTCTGCCCTTTGCGGTCGTGTTCTGCGTGTTCATGCTGATCCCCCTCCTGTCCTCGATGGCGATGTCCTTCACCGACATCACCTCCAAGGACCTCCGCACCCCGTTCAACGTCAACTTCGTGGGACTGGACCAGTACATCGCCCTGTCCCAAGACCATCGCTTCCTGCATGCACTGGGCGTCACTGGGATCTTCGTGCTCGTAGGCCTGCCGATCACCATGGTGATCGCCCTCGCGTTCGCGGTGGCTCTCAACAAAGGTTCCAAGCGCCTTAACGCGTTCTTCAGAGCATTGTTCTACGCTCCGGTCGTCGCCAGCGTGGTCGCAGTCTCCGTCGTGTGGAGGTATATCCTCCAGAAGGATGGGCTCCTCAACCTGCTCTTGTCCGTCTTCGGCATTGCCGGTCCGGACTGGTTGCATGACACCCGCTACGCCCTGCCCGCACTGATGGTCATGACCATCTGGCGCAACATGGGAACGCTGATGATCATCTTCCTCGCCGGTCTGCAGGCCATCCCCGAGGAGCTGAAGGAGGCCGCGGCCATCGATGGCGCGGGAAAATGGCGCACCTTCCGCAGCATCACACTCCCGCTGCTCAAACCCACGCTGCTGCTGGGTGCGGTGCTCCTTTCCGTCGCCTACCTGCAGTTCTTTGAGGAATCTTTCGTGATGACCCAAGGAGGACCGCTCGACTCGACGCTCTCCGCCGCGTACTACGTGTACCAGAAGTTCGGTTTCGGACAGTACGGTATCGCCTCCGCGGCCAGCTGGGTGCTGTTCATCATCATCGCACTGGTCAGTATGCTCCAGTTCCGCATTCTCAGGGAGGACTGAAATGGCAGTCATGACAGTCGTAGCCTCGAAGCCGCGAAGCAACAAGCAGTCGCTCTGGCATCGATTCGTCAAAGGGCGCGGTCTTTCCTACTGCATCTTGGCGGTGATCGGGGTCTTCTGGATCTTTCCGTTCCTATGGATGGCGCTGGGCTCCCTGAAGACCCAGAGGGAGATCCTCGCCAAACCACCGAAGCTCCTGCCCGAGCACGCCTCGCTCGCCAACTTCGCGAAATGGTTCGGGGAACTGAATTTCGGCATCTATTTCACCAACAGCATGGTCGTCGCCGTGATTACCGTCCTCGGGAACATGGTGTTCTGCTCCATGGTCGGATACGCCCTGGCGAAGATGGACTTCGCCGGCAAGAATATCCTGTTCGGCGCCGTCATGGTGACGCTCATGGTTCCGAGCGTGGCCACGTTCGTCCCCCTGTTCGTGATCATCTCGAACATGGGACTTGCGAACTCTTATGCGGCGCTCATCCTCCCGTTCCTATGCCAGCCCATCGGCGTCTTCCTGATGCGCCAGTTCATCTCGGGCATTCCCGACGCACTGATGGAAGCTGCGAGAGTTGACGGCGCCGGTGAGCTGCGCATATTCTTCCAGATCGTCCTTCCCCAGTGCGGGCCGCCGCTGGCGACGCTGTCCATCCTCACGTTCCTGTCCTCCTGGAATAACTTCCTGTGGCCATTGGTCGCGGCCCAGACCGAGGAGAAGTACACGCTGCCCGTGGCCCTGTCCCTTTATTCCACCGGCCAGAACGCCACGAACTACAGCGTCCTGCTCGCCGGAGCCGTGCTGGTGGTCACCCCGATCCTTCTCCTGTTCGTCTTCCTGCAGCGCTACTTCATCCAGGGCGTCGCCGGAACGGGCATCAAATAGAAAGACATGATATGAGAGAAACATACGAGTTCCCGCAGGAATTCATCTGGGGCGCATCCACGGCCGCGCACCAGATCGAGGGGAACAACGTCGCGAGTGACTGGTGGGCCAGGGAGCACGCCGAATGCACGGACCTCAGCGAACCGTCGGGAGACGCGGCCGACAGCTACCACCGTTACGGCGAGGACATCAGAATGCTCGCCGACGCCGGATTGGGCATGTACCGCTTCTCTATCGAATGGGCCCGCATCGAGCCCGCGGAGGGCTGCTTCTCCAAGGCACAGCTCCTGCACTATCGTCACATGATCGATGCGTGCCATGAGAACGGCATCGAGCCCATGGTCACGCTGAACCACATGACATTGCCACTATGGCTCGCAGTCAAGGGCGGATGGCTCAATGATGGGGCAGTTGACTATTTCGACAGATACGTACGATACTTGATGCCGATACTCCACGACGTCACTTGGGTGTGTACCATCAATGAGCCGAACATGGTCGCATTGACCCGTGGCGGGACCGAAGGCAGCGACTTCGTGTCTGCCTCGCTGCCCGCACCCGATCTGGACATCTCCGCCGCGCTTGTCGAGGCGCACAGGGAGGCCCGAGGAATACTGTCCGAGAATCCGCGTATCAAGTCCGGATGGACCATCGCTTGCCAGGCGTTCCACGCTATGCCCGGATGCGAACAGGAGATGGAGGAATACCAGTATCCACGAGAGGACTACTTCACCAAGGCCGCAGCCGGGGACGACTTCATCGGGGTGCAGGCCTATCTAAGGACCTTCATCGGCAAGGACGGACCTGTGCCAGTCCCCGAGGACGCGGAACGCACCCTCACCGGCTGGGAGTACTTCCCGCCGGCGTTGGGCATCGCAATCCGACACACGTGGAATGTCGCCGGACACACGCCGATAATCGTCACTGAGAACGGCATCGCCACCGCCGACGACCGCCGGAGGATCGACTACACCTTCGGCGCCATAGCTGGCATGCACGATGCGATGGCTGACGGTATCGATGTGAGAGGATACCTCCACTGGTCCTTGCTTGACAACTATGAATGGGGCTCGTTTGCCCCGACATTTGGATTGGCCTGTTGGGATAAGGACACATTCGAACGGCATCCGAAACCGTCCCTGAATTGGCTGGGAATGATTGCGAAGACAGGTGTCATGTCACGATAGAAGGCCTTTCCCATTTCCGGAAAGGATGTGCAGCCGTGGAGTCTACGGCCATTGATCAGCTTCCTGTCTGCCTCGCCAGGTTCGTCCTCGCGTTCCGCATCGATTCCTCCCGGAATCTTGTCAGCCGTCGGGTTCCGCTCAACCCCGGCACCGTCATCGTTTTCATCAAGTTCTTCATCGTCCACGACTCCTCCGGCCATCTTCAATTTATTTCATGCAAGCTACCGCGGAGGAATGATGATCGCTCGGTATGTGGCACTGTGGGCGAATGTACAGCCACTTGTTTCGTCGAGGGAATAGGACTGGAGGCACTCGGTAGGGATGGATAAGCCGAGATAATGTGGGCGACATGTTGGCGCGCGGCGCATCAAACTAGCACAACGTTTATTTCCGGTGATTTTGACGTCGCATGACCACCTTGAACTCATACATCGAATCGGTCCGTCGAAATGACATGCAGGGCGTATCACTTGTCACCTTGGAGATCTTCTCGTCGATGTCTCGGACGCTTTCCACAATCTTTTGCTGGGAATCGTCCAGAGAGTTTTGGACCTTCACGCACAAGTCATCCAACTTCCTATCGATTTCATTCTCAGTATTCCGGGAATCGTTCTTCCTCCCGTCATTTTCTATGGCATTCCAGAAGATGTTGAGAATTTCCAACGGATATGAGATGACGAGCAGAGCTATCATCGCTTTTCCGACATCCTCTTTTTGGATGAGTTCCGTCATTCCCGGTATGACATTCATCAAACCGCCCAGAAGAAAGAAAACAAGGAGATAGGAGAGCATTCTCCAAGCGTTTATCTCGAACTCATTATTCCTGACGGGCTTACGCCTGTTCAACCACGCGATTATCTCCAGCACCAGCAGTGCGATGACAAACATGAGTTCCATCAAGCAAAAGAGCGCGTTCGCCATCTCCTGCTCTTCACTCCAATCGTATTGGAGTTCGATGATCCTGAGTGAGCAAATCACGAAAAGGAAATATATGATTTGCCAGGCAAAAGATTCGCGATGCGTACGAAAGCCCCTAACCCATAGGCCCCAAAGCATGACCGTGAGCAAAGAAGGCCATGACCAAATGAGTTGAAGCAAGTTCTTCTGATCAAAAGCATGACCTAGGATATACAGGGGAAAAGCCACGAATACGGCAAACCCGGAGAGAAAAAGCATGACGTAAGACAACAATTGTTTGAGCAGGTTCCCCACGGTTTTAATGTGCATGGATGCATTCCTCCTTCTGGCTTTCGGAGACATGGCCAATCCTACCCGGACGATCAGCCGGACGACTGCCTGTCCCCTATGAGCCTCCTGAAACGTCCATTTGCGGGACGCCACCATGCAATTCGGCCAAAACTAGAACAGTGGCACT
>NZ_AZYA01000030.1:0-44377 GCF_000513015.1 Bifidobacterium sp. MSTE12
ACAATCGCAATGATTGCGGACCCCTTCACCATGTATTCGGCTTCAGAACATATTTCAGAACATGACGGTGGCGAGAGAAGCGATGCCCACCGCAGCACCGGCAAGCATGACCGGCACCAGCGCAAGTCCGATCCATGGTTTGTTGGCTTTCGGATCGGGATCCGCATCGCGCCGCCACAAATAGGAGCACACGCCGAACGCTACGATGACGGCCAGCGTCACCACCGAGGCGATCACCCATGCCAACATCGACCCATATTCGGTGGAGGCGGCATTCTCACCGGTATGCACCAACGGTAATATCGTCGGCAGGAAGCACCAGCCGGCGGACGAAATCATCGCAACGCCTTCGAGCACATTATGCGACAACGAACGAATCAGATGCGTACGGTTCTCGCGCGCCATCTGACGGCCAAACACAATCACGATCAGCAGCACCAACAGTCCTCCGACGCCGGCGATCCAGCCCTCCTGCATCCAGAACGTGTCACGGTGAGCGATGTCGGCAGGGAAAATCGCGCGCCCCAGCATCATCGTCGTGGCGCACACCACCGACAGCAAACCTGCGATCACGGAGATCACATGCCCGACGGTGCCGTCACGGAACGGACTGAACACCGTAAGCAGCACGATCATCACGACCGAGGCGACGACCGTGTACGAGACGATAGCGGGATTATCGGGGTTTCCATAGGAGATACCGGGAATCAACGCCAACACGACCAATACGACGTAAGCGACGATCTGGATCGCCAGGACCTTGCCGAAGGATCCCCTCGAATCATGCGGACGAGTCGCGGCATCAGTTGCGGACATCTCAGCCCCCTTTTCATAATGTGGTCAAACCGTATGTGCTAGGAACCAATGTAGCCGTAAGTGTCCACATCATGCGTCTACAATCATGAAACACCGGTAACACTGCAAGAGTACAATCGCGGCATCAGCAACAAACCAAAGGGGACTAACGTGACGGACCTTACGCTTATGACGTTCGCTAGCGACCCCGCCACCGTACTTCCCTCCCTCGCCCTGCTTTCGCATCGCGTGCGCGTATTGCCGATGGATGCGGCGAGTTTGGTGAAGATGCCGGAAAACACGATTCTCTTTCTTGACGCACGTGACGATCTAGCCACCGCGAAGACGCTGTGCCGTCTGATTCACGCCTCCGGACTGTCCACGCCGATTGTGCTGATTCTCACCGAGGGCGGCTTCACCGTGGTCAATTCCCAGTGGGGCATCGCCGACGTGGTGGTTTCCACCGCCTCCCCGGCCGAGGTCGAGGGGCGCCTGCGTCTGGTGTCGGAACGTGGCAACGCTCCGACGGGATCCGCAGCCGGAGCCGCCGAAACCGGCGTACAGAACGAGGACGGTCTCATTCGTTCCGGCGATCTGGTCGTGGACACCAATGGCTATACGGCAAGCCTGCGCAGCCATCCGATCGACCTTGCCTACAAGGAATTCGAGTTGCTCAAGTATCTTGTGCAGCATCCGGGACGCGTATTCACCCGCGCGCAGCTGCTGCAGGAAGTATGGGGCTACGATTATTATGGCGGCACTCGTACCGTCGACGTGCATATCCGTAGGCTCCGCGCCAAGCTGGGCGGAGAGTATGAACATGTGATCGGCACCGTACGTAATGTCGGATACCGTTTCGACCCGCCGGAGGAAGAGGAAGGCGAGAACGCCGCCAAGGCAAGCGCCGCACATGCCGATGCAAGCGAGGCGTAGCGCGTAAAGCATCGCAATCGCACGATCGCCCGAGTAGAATCATGGGCAATGCCACGAGAGTCCAAAGCAGCGCGCCTGAAACGCATGCACCATGAATACGAGGAATTGTGCGAGACGATTCCCGAGCCGAAGTGCGCGCTGAATTTCACCAATCCCTTTGAGTTACTGGTGGCGACCGTGCTCAGCGCCCAGACCACCGACAAGCGCGTGAATATGGTCACGCCCGTGCTGTTCGGCCGGTTTCCGGGACCCGCCGACCTGCAGGCCGCCGATCCCGAACAGGTTGAGGACATCATCCATTCCATCGGCTTCCACCGCACCAAAACGAAGAACATCATCAGACTCTCGCACGACCTGTGCGAACGATATGACGGCACAGTGCCCGATTCGATGGAGGAACTGACCGCATTGCCCGGAGTCGGCCGCAAAACCGCGAACGTGGTATTGGGCAACGCCTTCGACAAACCAGGATTTCCCGTCGACACGCATGTGATTCGTGTGACCGGACGTCTGCACTGGCGTAGTGACTGGGCTTTGCCCACTCCGGATCCGGTGGCCATTGAACGCGAAATCACCGCATGCTTCCCACCCTCGGAATGGACGGACCTGTCTCACCGGCTGATCATGCATGGCAGAACCACCTGTCACGCCCGCAAACCGAACTGCCTCGACTGCCCGTTGAACGATACCTGCCCGAGTGCGTTCAAGGTGTAGATACCGCATGGGAACCAAGCCCGTGTAGTATGTGTCCACTACACTCGGGCATATGCAGAAGAACGGGAAGAAGCAGCGCGATTGGCACGACGCGGCTACACGGTGGCTGATTTTCTTTGGCGTCGCCATCGTATTGAGCGTGATGCTGTGGCTGGGATGGTCGCTGACGAACCGACGCAACCCGATTCCCGTATTCGGCACGCTCACCACGGATTCCACCGTGTCGATCGGCCTGCGCGACGCTCCCGAATCCCTCGACATCCGCACCCAGCAGGGCCATGCCGTGGAGCAGGCGCTACTCGGCAACGTCTACGAAACGTTGGTGTCCCGCAGTGAGACCAACAAGCTCCAACCCGGACTGGCCTCATCATGGCAGATCTCCGACGACGGACTGACCTACACCTTCACCCTGCGCAGCGGCGTGAAATTTTCCAACGGCCACTCACTTGACTCGGCCGACGCGGTCTGGTCGTTGCAGAACGCGGTCAACAATCATTATGTCGACGCCGACCAGCTCGACGGATTGCAGCAGGTCGACAATCCCGACGCACATACGCTCGTCATCACCCTGTCCAAACCGAATCCGCGGCTGCTACGCGCACTCAGCGGACGGGCCGGCATCGTATACGATGAGGAAAGCGACAATGACTATGCGAAAACCGCCGTCGGGTCCGGCCCCTTCACCGTGGCGCGTGCGTCGAAATCCGAAATCGTGCTTCAACGCAACGATTCGTACTGGGGTACCAAGGCTGCTTCCTCGCAAATCACCCTATACTATTACTCCTCCGAAAGCTCGCTGACCAGCGCCATGGAAGGCGGCAAAATCAGCATGGCGCTGCCGCTCAGCGCCGACGCCGCCGAAACGCTCAACGCAACGCGCGGCATCAGTGCGGATTCCGGCATCAGCTTCGACAAGGTGATGTTGGCGTTCAACAATGCGAACGAATCCATCCTCGTCGACCAGCAGATGCGCAAGGTCATGCGCTACGCCATCGACGCACGATCGATCGCGAAGACCGCCAATGACTCCTACGGGGCGCTCGGAGGGCCGATCAGCCCTCTGGAAGACGGTTATGAGGATCTGACGGAACTGTTCCCCCACGACCTTACGCAGGCGCAACAGCTGCGCTCCTACTTCGGCACCGGTTACATCGGCACCATCGACCTGCTCATCCCCCAGCAGTACGAAACCATCGGCAACACCGTCAAAGAACAGATCGAACAGCTCGGCGTCTCCGTCAACATGGAGGTCCTTGACACCGCCACCGTGCAACAGCGCGTCAACGACGGCAGCTACACCATCGCGTTGATCACCATGAGCGGCGAGAACGACGCTTCCGTCTTCACCGACGGTCAATCGGTGTTCCATTTCGAAAACGGTGACTGCCAGCGAGCCTATGCGGATGCGCTCGCAGCGACGAACGACGACGATTATCAGGAAAGAATGCGCACCTATGCGCGCACCGTCAGCGAGAACGCGGCCTGCGACTGGCTGTACACGCGCAAGAACTTCATGGCGGTTTCCGACCGGCTGCAGGGATATCCGAAGAATCTGACCGACCGTCTGTTGCCGCTGAGCAGGGTCGCATTGCACTGATTTTTCCGTGTCATTCCGGCGATTGACGAGAATCGTCCGTATTGACGCCAGTTGTCACAATCGCTTTCTAGACTAACGCTTATGACTGAAAGCCAAGCTAATACCATCAATGCGAACCTCACGCCGCTGCCCGACAAGGTCGGCGTGGACGGTCTCGAAGACAAGTGGCGCGGCGTCTGGGACGAAGGCGGAGTCTACAAGTTCCGGAACACCCGCGACCGTAAGGCCGTCTATTCCATCGACACCCCGCCGCCCACCGTTTCCGGCCATCTGCACGTCGGCCACGTGTTCTCCTACACGCACACCGATATAATCGCCCGTTTCAAGCGCATGAACGGCTTCGACGTGTTCTATCCGATGGGCTGGGACGACAACGGCCTGCCGACCGAACGCCGTGTGCAGAACTACTATGGCGTGCGCGTGGACACCTCCCTGAAGTACGATCCGAATTTCGTGCCGCCGTTCGAAGGCACCGACGGCAAGAAGATCGACGCCAAGGATCAGGTGCCGATCAGCCGCAAGAACTTCATCGAACTATGCGAGAAGCTCACCGCCCAGGATGAGAAGCAGTTCGAGGCGCTGTGGCGCTCCCTCGGCCTGTCCATCGACTGGTCGCAGACCTACCACACCATCGGTGAGCATCCGCAGCGCGTGGCCCAGAAGGCGTTCCTGCGCAATCTGGCCCGTGGCGAAGCCTACCAGAAGGACGCTCCGGGCCTGTGGGACGTAACCTTCCAGACCGCAGTGGCCCAGGCCGAGCTGGAATCGCGCGAATATCCGGGCTTCTACCACAAGATAGCCTTCCGTTTCGAAGATGGCACCCCGATCTATATCGAAACCACCCGTCCGGAATTGCTGGCGGCCTGCGGCGCGCTGATTGCGCACCCGGATGACGACCGTTACAAGAAGTATTTCGGCCAGTACGTCTACTCCCCTCTGTTCCATGTGAAGGTGCCGATTCTGGCGCACAAGGCCGCGGAGATGGACAAGGGCGCCGGCATCGCCATGTGCTGCACGTTCGGCGATGTGACCGATGTCGAATGGTGGCGTGATCTGAATCTGCCGCTGCGTTCCATCATCCAGCGTAACGGCCGTATCGTCATGGACACCCCGGACTGGATCGAAGACGGCAAGGGCCGCGAGATCTTCCAGGAGACGGCCGGCAAGACCACGTTCTCCGCACGTAAGATCATCGTCGATGCACTGCGTGAATCCGGCGATCTGGACGGCGAGCCGACGCCGACCAAACGTATGACGAACTTCTACGAGAAGGGCGATAAGCCGCTCGAAATCGTCACCTCCCGCCAGTGGTATCTCAAGAACGGCGGCACCGACCAGCAACTGAACGCCGAGCTGATCGAGCGTGGCAAGGAGCTGAACTTCCATCCGGACTTCATGCGCGTGCGCTATGAGAATTGGGTGCATGGCCTCAACGGCGACTGGCTGATTTCCCGCCAGCGCTTCTTCGGCGTGCCGTTCCCGCTGTGGTACCCGGTGAAGGAGGACGGCACCGCCGACTACGATCACCCGATCGTGCCGAGCGAGGACATTCTGCCGATCGATCCGACCGACGACGTGCCGGAAGGCTACAGCGAGGACCAGCGTGACGTGCCGGGCGGCTTCACTGCCGAACAGGACATCATGGACACCTGGGCCACCTCGTCGCTCACCCCGCAGATCGTGACCCGCTGGGAGGAGCCGGGCGAAGAGAACCGGGCCATCTTCAACGCCACCTTCCCGATGGATCTGCGCCCGCAGGGCCAGGACATCATCCGTACATGGCTGTTCTCCAGCGTGGATCGCGCGCATCTCGAGAACAAGTGCCTGCCGTGGGCCAACGCCACGCTGTCGGGCTGGATTCTCGATCCGGACCATAAGAAGATGTCGAAGTCCAAGGGCAACGTGGTCGTGCCGGACAAGCCGATCAAGCAATTCGGCGCCGACGCGGTGCGCTATTGGGCTGCGGCGGCCCGTTTGGGCTTGGACGCCACCTACGACGAAGGTCAGATGAAGATCGGCCGCCGTCTGGCCATCAAGCTGCTCAACGCCACCAAGTTCGCGCTGGCCATCGGCCGCGAGGACGAGAACCATCATGTGGGCGCTGCGGCCACCGCAAGCTGGAATCCGGCCGACGTGACCGAGCCGCTGGATCGTGCCGCCATGGCCAAGATGGCCCATGTGGTGAGCGAAGCCACCGAGAATCTCAACAACTATGAGCATTCCAAGGCTCTTGAGGTCATCGAGAACTACTTCTGGCAGTTCTGCGACGATTACATCGAGCTGGTCAAGAACCGCGCCTACGGTACCGCCGATTCCACCGGCCATGTGCCGAGCGAGATGGCCGTGAAGTCCGCACGCACGGCTCTGGGCCTGGGTCTGGACGCATTCACCCGCCTACTGGCCCCGTACCTGCCGTACGCCACTGAAGAAATGTGGAGCTGGATGCATGAGGGCGAGGGTTCCGTGCACCGCTCCGCATGGCCGAAGGCCGAGACGTATGCCGCCGCCGCGTTCAAGGCG
Organism: Bifidobacterium sp. MSTE12; assembly: GCF_000513015.1. NCBI lineage: Bacteria > Bacillati > Actinomycetota > Actinomycetes > Bifidobacteriales > Bifidobacteriaceae > Bifidobacterium > Bifidobacterium sp. MSTE12. The sequence continues at coordinate 6,560 of NZ_AZYA01000030.1, forward strand.
TCTCCGGAGCTGCTCACCCATGCCGGTGAGGCGCTGGCCGCGCTGCGTGGCATCAAGTCGAAGGCCAAGGTTTCGATGAAGACCCCGATTCTGTCGGTGAAGCTGGGCGTCTCCGACGAGGTGCGCGGCTCCATCGAGAGCGCGCTGGCCGATATCGCCGAAGCGGGTCGCGTGGTGGGCCGCATCTCCTTCGTGGGCGCCGCAGCGGCGGCCAAGGCCATCAAGGAGACCGCTGAAGCCGCCAAGGATGCCGCGGCGGCGGCCAAGGCCGAGGCAGAGGCCGCAATCGATGTGATCGTGGCTGACAGCGAACTCGGTGAGCCACCGGCCAAGAAGCCGAAGAACCAGTAAGCCGGAAAGACCCTGGTCGTTGGGCCCTTCTCCCCGTCAGAGGGAGGAGGGCCCGATTCATAGCACGGGAACGGAAAGCAGATACTGGGTGCCGTGACCGGTCGCACCGACCGTGCCACCTGTGATATGACGACTGCCGAGATGTTGGACGGCTTCCTGCAGCATTTCCGCGGCGGAGGCCAGTTCGACGGTCTCATCGATCAGATCGCTGGAATCAGCCTCGATCGGCGCACGCGAACTGACGATGCTGTATGCGCTGATCGGCAGCGACCCCGCACCGGCGGATGCCGCACCCGAAGCACCCGAAACAGCGTCACCTGACGTTGCGGAGTCTTTTGCGTCGCTTTCCGACGAACCGTCCACTCCCCCGACCTTCGCCATGTTCTTCGACGTAGTGTCGGCGGCGGCACCGAACGATGAACGCAATCCGCCGGCGTAGCTCATCACATCATCCATGCTGATGGCGTTCCGGTCGTCCACCAAGCTGTCCGTGGCACCGTCCTCGCTCTGCTGACGAATCGCCTTGGCCTGCGCATGCTCAACCTTGCGTTTGGCCTTCTGACGGGCCTTCTCGGCTTTTGCGGGCAACGTCGTACCGTCGGACAAGGTGTGGCCGCTGTGCAGAGAGGCAATCCGCACCGTGCCGCGCGTGGTCGTCGCGGAATCCTGGGACGAGGTGCTGGAAGCGTTGGAATCATTGCCGGCGGCATCATCGGTTTCCAACTGATCGGCGAAGCGCACCGCAATCTGATGGAAGGCGCTGGCCTGACCGGTATGTTCGCTGGCATCCGCCAGTGCGTTCATGGCGTCGGCCACGTTGCCGGCGGCCGCGGCAAGTTTCCTGTTCGTGTCGATGCCGCTGCGCACGTCCGCAATCGCCTGACGTTCGTAATGCGAGGCCGTTGCGGCCGTGGCTCCGAGCTCTTTCAAGCGTGCGGTGTAGGCATCGGTGAAATCCATGGAATAGGGGATCATCGCGCTCGATAGCTGCGATTGCCCTGCACTGTAATCCTTGGCGCCCCGTTGCTGTTCCTCGCCGGCGCGTCTGCCCAATTCGCTAAGCAGTCCCGACGTGCCGCGCCGTTCGATGGTACGAATCACGTCGTCCACGGCATCGGCGGCACCGGCATGCCGGTAGGCGGCGCTCACATCGTTCACCGCGTTGGCGAGATCGACCACGGATCGTGCCACGTCAGTATCGCCGTTGAGTTCGGCGGCGGTGCCTAGAATGGCGGAAAGTTGCGTGGAATCGCCGATCGAACCGGAAAGATGGGCCGTATATGAGCCGACATACGCATCGATATAGCCGTCGAAGGCCTGCTGATGCGTGGCCGTCCGCTCGGCGATGGTCTGCGTGGCCAGTTCCTTTTCCCGGTCGCGCAGTGTTTTCAACTGTTCGATGAGCTGATGATTGCTTTGCGAGCCGACATTCGTCAGACCATCCACCAGGTTGGAGGCACGGTCCGTCAGATTGTTGAGATTATCGGCAAAATCATCATCGTCTTCGGCCCGCACGGCAGCGACGGCCAATGAACTCATCGTGAAATGCCTGGCATCGACATATGTGGTGAAGGTCAGTTCCTCACCCGGCTCGCCAATGGCGGCGATCAATGTGGAGGAATTGCCGGATATCACGCTCACGCCATCGTCGGATACGACGTCGCTGCCGACGCGGCTGGGAATGGTGAAGGCGACCACAGGTACGAGATCGCGTGCATCGTCGGTAATCGTTTGGGTGGCGCCGTCGACGGCCTTGACCGTCAGACGGATACCGACCATGCCGGTGGCGCCGTTCACCTGCTGCACGCTCACGTCCGGGCCATTCAACGTGAACGTGGCGCTCACGGACCATGGCAGCGATACCGTACCGGCGGCGATGCGTCGGGAAGCCGCGGAGCCGCTGTCCGTCAGATACAGCCGCCCGGGCCGGTCGGCCGCCGTATAGGAACTCATCACGTCATGCGAGGCCACGTCGACGGCATAGCGTCCATCCTGGCGTATCCGGCCTACGATGTCGGATACGCCTACGCCGACCACGGGCAACCCGCACAGTACGACCATCGCGATGGCGGCGGCGCATGCGCGACGCATCGTGCGAACGTTGCGATGACGAGTGCACATGCCGGACCTTCTTAGCAGTCAGAATATTGTTCCACAACAAATTGTTCCAAAACAAACAATCTACTGCGCGGTATGCCCGCAGAGTCCGGAAAATGGGCAGATCAGGCGAACACGTCGAGTACGCCCGGATCGCCTCCCGCATCGGCGATGCGCTTATGACGGCGCTTGGCCTCGGTCACCACGAATTCGCGGTACATTTCGGCGATATCGGGGTCAAGACCGGCATCGACGGCAATGCGATGCAACCGTTCGATCTGGTAGTCCTCACGCTTGTAGTCGGCCGGGGCGAAGCCGGCACGCGCCTTGAGCACGCCCACCTGGGACGTGTACTTGAATCGTTCCGCCAACAGCGACACGATGGCCGTGTCGACATTGTCGATTGACTGACGCAACGACTTGATCTTCGCCACGGTTTCGGCGACCTGGGGATCGCCTTGGGCGGTATCCGCATCGATGACGGTTTCGGTTTCGTCCGGTTCTGCTGGCCGAAGCCAGTCGTGTTCGCTATCGCTCATGGTCACCAGAGTACCGCTACTTTGCGAAGTAACGCTGCAGCACGATCGTGGTTTCGGTGCTTACCGGAACGGTTTGGTGAATGACGTTGAGCAGCTCTTCGAGCTTGCTTGGCGATTCCGCACGCACGGTGAGCATGTAGCTGGGCGAGCCGGCCACGGAATCGCACGACATGATGCCATCGACGTCGTGCAGTTTTCCCGGAATTTCGGATTCGCACGCATAATCGGTGGGGGTGACCGCGATGTAGGCGCTGACCGGCAGACCTCGCTTCTCATCATCGATGATCGCCTTGTATCCGCTGATCACGCCGCGGCGTTCCAGCTTCTGTACGCGCGACTGCACCGCCGACACCGACAGTCCGGTCGCCTCCGAAAGCTGGGCCAGTGTCGCACGGCCGTCCTTCTCCAACATGTTCAGGATGCACGTGTCGATGCCGTCGATCTGGCATGCGATCGATCGCGCGCTCTCCGCAGTGGTGCCACTACTTGTCATAAACGGTCCCTCCTCATACCAAGCCCATGTATCCAATATCGGCAATGCCGATACCCCTAGTGACAATCGGCGTAATACCCCTAACCATACCTATTTCAGTGCACATCGCCACGCATCATTTTCGCTACAAGAGTGCCGTCTTTTTGCAGACGCAGCGTTTCACACTGATTATTTCCACCATCACCCTTTTATATATTGCAATATTTTCTAATATCAGTTTCAGAAAACGTATTTTTTATTCTTTTTGAAAAATACGAAAATCCTGTTTATATAGTGGCCACGGATCGGAACGCCGCAACGAAGGTGCCGTCAACGCAACACGAAGGGGCATGCAACCCGTTCGTTGCATGCCCCTTGATGGATATCGCACATCAGCCGATGGCCAAGTGTTTCGGCCACGCCCGCAATTGGCGCGGACGGACGTCGGCGCTATCAGTTGCCGCTGGTCACGTTACCGCTCTGCTGAATCAGCGAAGCCATGAAGTCGCGGTTGGTCGCGGTCTTCTTCAGACGCGGCACAAGCGTCTGGTAGGCCTGCTCTGGCTCGAGACCGCCGAGCAGACGGCGCAGACGGTAGATGATCGGCAATTCCTGCGGATCGGTGATGAGCTCCTCGCGACGGGTGCCGGAGGCATTCACGTCGATGGCCGGGAACAGGCGCTTGTCGGCAAGCTCGCGGCTCAGACGCAGCTCCATGTTGCCGGTGCCCTTGAATTCCTCGAAGATCACCTCGTCCATCTTGGAACCGGTTTCCACCAGTGCGGAGGAGATGATGGTCAGGGAGCCACCGTTTTCGATGTTGCGGGCGGCACCGAAGAACTTCTTCGGCGGGTACAGGGCCTGGGCGTCCACGCCACCGGACAGGATGCGGCCGGAAGCCGGTGCGGCGATGTTGTAGGCGCGGGCGAGGCGGGTCATGGAATCGAGCAGCACGACCACGTCCTGACCGAGCTCCACGAGGCGCTTGGCACGTTCGATGGCGAGTTCGGCGACGGTGGTGTGGTCGGAGGCCGGGCGGTCGAAGGTCGAGGAGATGACCTCGCCCTGCACGGTACGCTCCATGTCGGTGACCTCTTCCGGACGTTCGTCCACGAGCACGACCATCAAGTGGACTTCCGGATTGTTGGTGGCGATCGCGTTGGCGATGTTCTGCAGGGTGATGGTCTTGCCGGCCTTCGGCGGAGAGACGATCAGGCCGCGCTGGCCCTTGCCGATCGGCGCCACGATGTCGACGAGACGGCCGGTGAGCTTGTTCGGCGTGGTCTCCTGCTTCAAACGCTCCTGCGGATACAGCGGGGTCAGCTTGTTGAACTGCGGACGATTCATCGCCTCTTCCACGGACAGCCCGTTGATGGAGTCGATGGACTGCAGCGGCACGAACTTCTGGCGCTGGTTGCGACGGTCGCCCTCACGCGGAGTGCGGATGGAGCCGTGCACGGCGTCGCCCTTGCGCAGACCGTACTTCTTGACCTGGCCCATGGAGACGTATACGTCATTCGGTCCCGGCAAGTAGCCGGAGGTGCGCACGAATGCGTAGGATTCGAGCACGTCGACGATGCCGGCGACCGGTACGAGGTCTTCCTTCGGCTCCTCGCGACGCTGCTCGCGCTCGGTATGGTCGTTGTTGCGATCGTTGCGCTCGTTGCGATCGGCATCACGGCCACCATCGCGGCCACGACGATCCTCACGGTCGTCGAAGTCGCGGTCGCGTCCACGCATGCGGCGTCCGCGGCGGTCGGTGCGGTCGTTGTTGCGATCGCGCTCATTGCGGCCACGGCCATGACGGGCGTACTCGCCATCCTCGGCATTGGCGTGGTGATTGTCTTCGGCATCGTTCTGCGCGGGCAGAGCGGCGAGGATGTCATCGAGATTGCGCACGACATCCTCATCCTTCGTCTCTTCCACGGGAGTACGGCGGCGACGGCGGGGCTCGTTGTCGAAATCGTCCTTGCGACGGCGACGACGATCCTCCTGCTTCGGTTGGGCACCATCGATATCGAGTTCGGCAAGCAGGTCGGCTCCGCCTTCGGCATCACGACGCTTGCGGCGCTCGCGACGCTGTTTCGGGGCTCCGCCCAATGCGTCAAGCGCCTCCACTGCGGCCTTGGCCTCGGCGGAATCCGCCGGAGATTCATCGGCTGCGGGTTCAGCCGAAGCCTTCACGGCCTTCTTACGGCGGCCAGCGGGCTTGTCCGCCGGCATCTCTGCGTGCGCCTGTTCGGCGGGTTCCGTGGATTCGGCGGGCTTGACGTCCAACTCATCGACGGCGGCATCGGCGTCGACTGCGGGCTTTGCCGCTCGAGTGCCCTTCGGCGTACGTACGGTAACGCCGGCCGGCGCTTCGCCGCCGGAACGGGCGGCCTGAAGCGTTGCGAGGAGCTCGGGCTTACGCATGGTGGAGGTACCGCGAAGTCCCATCTGCTTGGCGAGCTCTTTGAGCTCAGGCAATTTCATATCTTCAAGATTTGGGCTTGTTGCCACTGGTTTATGCCTTTCCTTGGCTTCACAGGCACACGCCTGCAACAGCTTAAAAAAGAATTGCGGAAAATCCGCCGTATGAAAGGTTCGCCGCGAATCATCACGGTTTTCGAACTTCGTCAACCATACAACGCAATCCAGACCAACGCAAAAACCATGCGCACGTCGCGCGGCCGACGGCAACGAAAAAGCCCGTCGAGCCGAAGCTCAGCGGGCTGGAGAGGACTCTTCGTCTTCTACTTTTCTTCGTGGTAACTCTTATCGGTGTTGACCGACCACACATTCTTCTTGGAGGTCTTGCCGTTCCTGATGTTGCCGACGGCCTCGATGGCGGTGGCCATGGAGTGGTCCATGTTGTTGTAGCGGTGCTGGCCGTTACGTCCGACGCAGTAGAGGTTGCCGAAGGAGTCGAGGTATTCGACGAGTTCCGGCATGCGATCGTAGGTGTCGAAATAGGCCGGATACGCCTTCTTGACGCGTTCGCGATGGGAGTCGAGCACGTCTTGCGGACCGTTGATGATCTGCATGCGGGTGAGCTCCTGGATGGCGAACTTGGTGGCTTCCTCGTCGGACATGTTCCAGAAGGAGTCGCCTTCCTCGCAGAAGTATTCGAGACCGATCCACACGGTGTCGTCGACGTCCTTGACCAGATACGGGCTCCAGTTGTTGAAGATCTGCAGACGGCCGACCTTATAGCCCGGATCCTGCACGTAGATCCAGCAATCCGGCACGATTGGCGGATTGCCGAGGGTCGGGATGTCGGTGGTGTTCTTCAAACGCAGATGCTTGACGAGCAGGCCGACGGTCACGAAATCGCGGTACGGCAGGCCGTTGGCGATTTCCGTCATATCGTTCGGAGCGGGCTTGTCGGAGGCGTCCACGGCATTGACGAGATCCTTGACCGGCATGGACGAGATGAAATTATCGGCGGTCATTTCGGTGCGGTTGCCTTCGGAATCCTCATACACGACGGAGGCGATCCTGCCGTTGGCCTGACGGATCTCGACCACATTGGCGTCGGTGATGACCTTCACACCGGCGGCTTCGCAGTTGGCTTCGACGGTTTCCCACAGCTGGCCCGGACCATACTTCGGGTACCAGAACTCTTCGATGAGGGAGGTTTCGACCTCGGAATTATCGCGCTTCTTCGGCATGAGCTTGGCGAAGGCGTTCTTCAGCACGCCCATGATGCTCAGGCCCTTGACGCGCTGCGCACCCCAATCGGCGGAGATCTGCGATGGGTGGCGACCCCACAGCTTCTCGGTATAGCCCTCGAAGAACATGGAGTAGAGCTTGCGACCGAAACGGTTGATGTAGAAGTTCTCCAGATTGGTTTCCGGCAGCTTGTGCACCATGGACTTCAGATAGCTGAAACCGGCGACCAGGGTCAATTTCGGACCCATGGCCTTCAACGTGTTGGCGCTCAGCGAGATCGGATAGTCAAAGAAGTGACGGTTCCAGTAGATTCGGGACACACGATGACGCTTGAGCATCACCTTGTCTTCGACTTCCGGATCCGGTCCGCCTGGCTCCATGTCGTGCTCACGGCCGAGTTTCCTGTCGTCATAGCTGGGAGCGCCCTGCAGCGGCAGGACTTCCTTCCACCAGTCCATGATGCGCTCGTCCTTCGAAAAGAACCGGTGACCGCCGATATCCATACGGTTGCCGTCGTGCTTGACGGTGCGGGAGATGCCGCCGAATTCGCGGGTCGCCTCCAACACGGTCACATCGTAGTTTTCGGAGCCACCGTCCTTTGCGAGCTCCCAGGCAGCGGTCAGGCCGGCAGGGCCACCGCCAATAATCACCACGGATTGCTTTTGCGTCACTTTGAGGTCTCCTTATAAAAACAAAATCAGACACAGTCTACTAGAAGGTAAGGAAACGCACATTGCGACATGTGCGGATGCACACAAAATTCTTCCCTGAGTCAAACCCATAATCACCCGTACACATCCCCTTGCACATGTCTGATGCCGTCTTCCGATTCATACGGAAGACGGCATCGGGCGATCGTCACAAGCGATCGGCATCAACGACGCATGCGCCACACGCTCAGCGAAATACCGGCCAGCGTCAGCCCGACCGCCAGTACGGCGATCACCGCAATCGCGCTTCCGGTACGCCCCAGCGACACCGACTGGCCGTTCGCCGCAGACGTCGTCTTACCGGCATCATCCGTCGCCACATCGGTGTCGGTCGTCATATCGGTGTCCGTCGCCACATCGGTGTCGGTCGTGGGATTGCCGGACGGCTCCGGCGTCGGCTCCACGTCAGCCTGTTCGACGATGCGGGCATCCTGTCCGAGCGTCTTATGGTCAGCCGCCAGGCAACTCTTCAGCTCGGTCAGCTTGTACCACGTCGAACCATCGGCGATCGGCGTGCATTCGGAACGGAACGCGATCTCGTTCTCGTTGTACAGCATGCGCACAATGGGCGTGTATGCGCTGCCGGTGGCCGGATCCTCACCCTGTTTGGCGTACACATCCCACTGCACGTTCGTAGCCATCGGCGTCACCGATTCGCCACGCCACTCGTTGTTGTCGTAGGTGTACACGTCGGTGGTGGAGGCCGGGGCCTGCTGCGTGGAACCAGGCAATCCAAGCAATGCGGCGAACGGCATCATGGTCTCGGCATGGGCGAACCGGAAGGTCGCCACCGTGGACCCTCCGTTCACCCTCTCATCGATGGCATCGAAGAAATCATCCAGCAGAGGCTGCGCGATGGAGTAGGTCTCGCTCTGACCGGCGTAGCTCGGCCCCTTCTCGTAAAAATCTTCGGCATCCAACGCCCAGGCGAACAATTTGGCGTCCTGTGCATATTCACCCTGGAAATACTGGTTGAAATCGAAGGTGTGGTCACCGGTGTTCTCGTTCTGCATGTCGGCGGCGATGATATACAGATTGTACAGGTTCATTGCGGCGTTGTACTCGCTCTTGATCTTCTTGGAGCCTTCGCCGCACGCATTGGCGTCCTTGGACGCGTCGGCGCCCGGCGCGCAGTTCTCGGCACCCTTCTTGGTGCCATCGGCGGTGTTGTACCACGTGTATTCGCCGTTCTCGAGTTTGGCGAGGAATTCGTCGGTGAAGATCTGCGACAGCAGGTCATGCGAGGCCCGCTTGATGTCGGCATTGTCGCCGATGGTCTCCTCGGCACCGGCGATGATCTCATCGTTGGCCACGAAATTCTGATAATCATTCGCGATGTCGTATGCCTTGGTACCCGGCGTCTTTTCCGTACCGTCGGGATTCTGCACCTTATGGAAGTACAAGGTGTCGGGATTCTTCTGGAAATCCTTGCCGTCGCCGGAATCGGCGGGATCCGTCGGCTTGACGACGCTGTCGGTCAGCTTGCCGCCGGAAGCCGCATTGAACCCCTTCTCGAAGTTTTCGCCGGAATCGGTGGCACGCGCCTCGCCGGAGGACTGGTAGGAAATCGTACCGCCATCGACTGCAGCCTGGTCGAACAGCGACTGATTGCGCTGGTACGCGCGCTCGCCGATGCCGTAATGCTGATCCGCACCCTGTCCGGTCAGCATGCCGTAGCCGTTTTCGACGTTGGCCGCGGTGATGCCGCTCAGGTTTTTCATGAACTCGGTTTTGATGGCGTCCGACTTGAATCCACCATCCCGCTCGGCCGCTTCGGCCATCTTCATCAGCAGCGCATCATACTTGTAGCTGGACAGGCCGCGTGATCCGTGACGGGCCATGCTTTCGGTATAAATCGGCTCGTACCCTTCCGGAGCTTTGCTATAGGATGCCACGGTTGCGGCGCTTGGTGCCACATACGGCTGCTTGCTGCTGTAGTATTGGCCATCGGATTCCAGGGCCAGGGCCGGGCAGACCGTTCCCGGCATCAGCATGGCGGCCGCAGCGACGCATGCAACGGAACCGACGATCCTCTTCATCATTCGTGTCGACATCAACATTCACTCTCATCTCATAGGCGGATGGGCGGGCCCGTGGTTCGGACACGCCATGAATGTTGTATGCGCACGAATCAAACACGACATGCGCATCAGGTGACATTCCGGCAAACTGTGGTCGCACAATCGGTGAACGGCCGACATGCGACAGCGAGACCGGCGAATCAGTGAATGTCGTCGGGGATGTCGATGTCGGTTTTCTGCACCTCTTCGACGTTCACGTCCTTGAAAGTGACGATGCGCACGTTTTTGACGAAGCGGCTGGAACGATACACGTCCCACACCCATGCGTCGGTAAGCTGTACGTCGAAATAGACGTCCTGACCGGCGGAACGTACGTTGAAATCGACCTTGTTGGCCAAGTAGAAGCGCCGCTCGGTCTCCACCACATAGGTGAACAGTTTGATGACGTCGCGATATTCCTTGTACAGTGCCAGCTCAGCGTCGGTTTCGTAGTTGTCGAGATCCTCGGCGCTCATCACTTGCCTTCCATGTCACGTTTACGGCCGCGGCCCAATGTACGCCACCAAGCCTCCTTGGAGGTCTTACGTTCGGAAGAACCATACGGCCAGTTGTTGTCGGCATCGGCATCGCCGTTGACCGACTTGTCGGAATCATCGCTGGCTGATATCTCGTCGGGCTTGGTCTCGACGGCATCGGCCTTGCCGGGTTCCACGCCGATATGCTCGTAGGCCTCCTCACGGGTCATGCCCTGATTCCCGTCGGACTGGCCGCCGGCCTCGGCTTCCCTCTGTTCATTGATTCGAATGGCGATGGAATGCTCGCGAGCGCTCAACGCTTCCTTGACGCCGGGATTGTCTTCGATCACATGCATGCCGAACGCGTCGAGGGAGCGAATCGGGTCGAATTCGTCAACCAACGTGTCCATGACGATCAGATCCTGATACCGGTTTTGCGAGGCGTTCCATAACGCATCGCGGGAACGGCCGGACGGCACGAATCCCAAGGACTGGTATACGGAGACGGAACGCGTGTTCTGTTCGGGGACGGCCACCCAAATCCTATGCATGCCAAGGCCTGCCGGTTCCGGCGCAAAGCCGTACGTCATCACACGCGGCATGATGTCACGCGAATATCCGCGTCCACGGAAGTCCTGCCCCAAGATCACCTGAATACGGGAGGAACGGGCCCATCCGTCGATGTCGATCAGGAAAATCATGCCGATCACATTGTCGGAGGCCGCCGCATCGATCTCGCCATCCCCGTCATGATCGGATTCCGTGATGATCGACCATGCTACGGTGCGTCGGGATTCCGGATCGCCCACACCGGATTCGGTCGGCGTCTCGCCGTTGGCCCAGGCCACGGAACGACGCACCCACGCATGCACGGCGGCACGTTCGGCGACACGATCCTTGCCAGTGATGCCGGAAGCTCCCGGATATGCGTCAATGGCGTCCATGCGATCGAGATCCGCGACGGTCGCCGGACGCAGATGCACCATTTCACCACGAATCGGCGGTATGGTGATCCGTGCCGGCAGTTCGCGGGATTCAACGCTCACTATCGACGACTCAGCATTCTCTGGCATGTCTTCGTCCCTCGTATCGTTACAGGTGCGGCCTATGCCACAACCATTCCGACGGTATTGTACTCGACTGGAGGATAGCTGGGAATCGAAAGGGGGAGATTCCCGATGAAATCTCCCCCGATACGGTAAAAACACGCCGGAAATCCGTTTTTAGGGGATTCCGACGTGTCCTTCGACCCGCTGATGGACTGAGCAGTGAAGCACGGACCGGGAAAGACCGTAGTCGACCTCTCCCCCTTCGCCTTACTTGATCTTACCCATCACGATCTTGGTGACGGCCTTCGCATCGGCCTGACCGCGGGTGGCGCGCATGACGGCACCGATGATCGCGCCCATCGGCTTCATGTTGCCGCCCTTGAGCTTCTCGACGATGTCCGGATTAGCGGCCAGAGCCTCGTCGACGGCCTTTTCCAGCGCGCCATCATCGGAGACGACCTGGAAGCCGTGCTTCTTGACGACCTCGGCCGGGGCACCCTCACCGGCAAGCACGCCGGCGACGGTCTGCTTGGCGAGTTTGTCGTTGAGCTTGCCGTCGGCGATCAGCTTCTCAACCTCAGCCACGTCGGCCGGAGCGATCGGCAGCTCCTCAAGGCTCACACCCTTGGCATTGGCCTCGCGGGACAGCTCGCCCAGCCACCACTTCTTGGCACCTGCGGCACTCGCACCGGCCTTGACGGTCTCCTCAAGCAGATCCAAGGCATCGGCGTTGAGCACGTCGCGCATCTCCAGATCGTTGAAGCCCCACTCGCCCTTCAGACGATTGCGGCGTTCGCGCGGCATTTCCGGCATCTGGGCCTTCATCTCTTCGATGTGCTCCTTGGTGATGTGCAGCATCACCAAATCCGGATCCGGGAAGTAACGATAATCGTCGGCGTCGGACTTCACACGGCCGCCTGCGGTGGTCTGCGAAGCCTCATCCCAGTGGCGGGTCTCCTGCAGGATCTCGCCGCCTTCGGAAAGAATCTGCGCCTGACGGCGAATCTCATACTGCACGGTCTTCTCGATGCCACGGAACGAGTTCACGTTCTTGGTCTCGGAGCGGGTTCCGAACGGATCGGACGGGCTGTTGCGCAGCGACACGTTCACGTCGGCACGCATATTGCCCTGCTCCATGCGGGCATGGGAGATGTTCAACGCACGCACGATGTCGCGAATGGCACGCACATAGGCGCCCGCGATTTCCGGAGCGCGCTCGCCCGCACCCTCGATCGGCTTGGTCACGATCTCAATCAACGGCACGCCGGCACGGTTGTAGTCGACCAAGGAGTGGTTGGCGCCTTCGATACGGCCGTCGGCACCGCCGACGTGGGTGTTCTTGCCGGCGTCATCCTCAATGTGCGCGCGTTCGATCAGCACACGGAAGACGGTGCCATCCTCAAGTTCCACATCCAAGTAGCCATTGCCGTTGGTCGGCTTGTCGTACTGCGAGATCTGGTAGTCACGCGGCATGTCCGGATAGAAGTAGTTCTTACGGGAGAACTGGCTCCACTCGGCGATTTCGCAGTGCAGGGCCAGACCCAGCTTGATCGCGTAGTCGACGGCGGTCTTGTTCAGCACCGGCAGGGAGCCTGGCAGTCCCAGACTCACCGGGGTGAGCTGGGAGTTCGGGGCACCGCCGAAGGAGACTTCGGCCGGGCAGAACAGCTTGGTGGTGGTGGACAACTCCACGTGGGTTTCCAAGCCGATGACCGGATCGAACTTCTTGACGGCATCGGCGTACTTCATCAACTTTTCAGCCATTGTGTTTTCTTTCCTCCGATGCTTTCTACTTGCTCAGGCCGTCGAGCCACGGGGTGTTCAGGGACTGCCAAATCAGGCCGTTCCAATCCTCCTCAAGGGCGGCTTCGAGAGCTGCGGCCGGCTTGTACATGGCTTCGTCACGCTGCTGCGGGGCGAGGAACTGGAAGCCGACCGGCAGGCCGTCATCACTCAGGCCGGCCGGGACGCTCATGGCCGGGACTCCGGCGAGGTTGGCCGGAATGGTGGTGATGTCGATGGCGTACATGGCCATCGGGTCTTCGGTCTTCTCACCGAACTTGAAGGCGGTGACCGGGCTGGTCGGACCGACGAGCACGTCAACCTTCTCAAAGGCTTTCTTGAAGTCGTCGATGATCAGGGTGCGAACCTTTTGCGCGGAGCCGTACCAGGCATCGTAATAGCCGGCCGACAGAGCGTAGGTGCCCAGGATGATACGGCGCTTGACTTCGTCACCGAAGCCGGCCTCACGGGTGTAGGCCATCATGTTGGCGGCGGTCTGCGGAACGCCCGCCGGCGGCATGACGCGCAGGCCGTAGCGCATGCCGTCGTAGCGGGCCAGGTTGGAGCTGACCTCGGACGGCATGATGATGTAGTAGGCGCCCAAGGAATACGGCAAGTGTGGCAGGGACACTTCAGTGACTTCCGCACCCATCTCTTCGAGCTTCTTGACGCCTTCGTTGAAGCGGGCCATGACGCCCGGCTGGAAGCCTTCGCCGCCAAGTTCCTTGATCAGACCGACCTTGAGGCCCTTCAGATCACGCTTCATGCCTTCGCGGGCGGCCGCCACCATCGGGCGCGGACCCTCCGGAATGGAGGTGGAGTCGCGCTTGTCATGGCCGCCGATCACTTCCTGCAACAAGGCCGCATCGAGTACGGTGCGGGAGCACGGGCCAATCTGGTCAAGCGAGGAGGCCATGGCGATCGCACCGAAACGGGATACGCCGCCATAGGTCGGCTTAACACCGACGGTACCGGTCAGCGAGCCCGGCTGACGAATGGAGCCGCCAGTGTCGGTTCCCAAGGCGAGCGGGGCCTCGAACGCGGCCACCGCAGCTGCGGAACCGCCGCCGGAACCGCCCGGCACACGCTCGGTATCCCACGGATTGTGGGTGGTCTGGTAGGCGGAGTGCTCGGTGGATGAGCCCTGCGCGAATTCGTCGAGGTTGGTTTTGCCCAGCAGCGGCATGCCCGCGGCCTTGAGCTTCTCGATGACGGTGGCATCGTACGGCGGCACCCAACCTTCGAGGATCTTGGACGCGGCGGTGGTTTCGATGCCCTTGGTGACGATCATGTCCTTGATGGCGATCGGCACGCCGGCAAGTTCCGGCAGCTGGGCCTTCTCGTCGTCGGATCTGGCATCGAAGGCGTCGGCCTGTTCAAGAGCCTGTTCGCCGGAGACCTTCAGGAAGGCCTTGACGCTCGGCTCAGCGGCTTCGATGACGTCGAGATGGGCCTCGACCAGTTCACGGCTGGAGACCTCCTTGGCCTTGACCTTGGCCGCCATCTCGGCGGCGGACAGCTTGACGAGTTCAGTGGTGCTCATATCACTCCTCCCCCAAAATGCGTGGTGCGACGAACATGCCGGCCTCGGAGACCGGAGCGCCTGCGGTCGCTTCTTCCTGGGTCAGCGGAGTCTGCGGAACATCCGGACGCAGATAGGCCTCCAGTGGAATCGGGTTGGCGGTCGGCGGTACGTCATCAGTGGCTATTTCCTGCACCTTGTTGATGGATTCGGCGATGACGTTCAGATCGCCCTGCAGACGGGTGATTTCCTCATCGGTGAGTGCGATTCGGGCCAAATCGCCCAAATGCACGATTTCTTCTTTGGTGAAAGTAGGCATGCCCCTAACAGTAACGCGTCTGTGTGACGAGCACACGTCTTTTCATTCGCCAGCCCAATGCAGTCCGCGGCGGCTCTTCCCCTGCCTGTTGCAGTCCCGCATCGGCCTCTTCGCCAACCCAATGCAATCCACATGGCGGATTATTCCCCAGCCTTTGCATATGGCGGATATTCCAGCCACTGGAGGAATCACCCCGCTAAAGACCCTATCAGCGGGATAAAACACCCAGTGACTGGAAGAAATACCTCGCTCAGAAGCCCCGTAACGACCATATCCATCCAGTGACTGGAAGAATCACCCCGCAATATGACCTCTCGGCATGCGGATTCATCCAGCAGCTGGAGGAATCGGACGATGCGTTACCGTATCGACGGCAAAGTTATGCACAGACACGCCGAGAGGCCTTTGAGTTATCCACATTTGCCTATCGCGCTTCCCTCGGTACCAAGCCACAGGGTAGCGTCGAATCATGAAAGCGTATCCTCAGATCGACAGGCTTCTTGATCAAGCCGAAAGCGCACAACGATGTGCGCACAGTAGCAAGCCCTTGATGCAGAAAGGGCTCTATCGCAGATACCTCGCGGGGGATCTGGTCAAACCGTATCCCGGACTGTTCGCACGTTCGGCATACTGGAATCGTCTGAATGCCGCGGAACAGTCGTTGCACGCAGCCCGTACGCTCAAAGATCTCCACGGCAATTGGATCTTCGCGGGAATCACCGCAGCGGCGGCGCATGGTTTTGAACACCAATGGCTCCTGCATCATCAGGGATTGACCATCACCCTGCCCACACGCGGCTCATACCGTTCACATGACAAGCTCAATGTCATCTACAGTCCATTCCCGAAAGACAACGCGGTCATCGTGAATGGCATACCGGTCACCAATCCGGCGCGTACGCTTCTTGATTGCGGCCACATGCTGGAATTCCGGTTCGCCTTGCCGATTTTCGATTCCGCCGCCGCCGAAGGGGTCGGCAATGATCAGGTATTGCAGGAATGCGTCCGTACCACGCGTGACTGCACGACGATCTTCAGACTTATGCAGCATGTGGATTCGAGTAGCGAGAACGGCGGCGAATCCTTGGCACGCGGAACCATGATCGAAGCCGGCTTTTCGATTCCTCAGCTTCAGATACCCTTCACTGATCCCACAACCGGAGAGCGGTTCCGTGTGGATTTCTTGTGGCGTGCGGATGATGGCAGGATCATCGTAGGCGAATTCGATGGCACGGCGAAGTATGTGGATCCGGAAATGACCGGTCGGAAGAGCATACAGGAAACCGTCCAAACGGAACGTAATCGTGAGCAGGCCTTACGTCGTGCCGGAGTCACGGAAGTCGTCCGATTCACCTTCGATGACGTTCTGCAACGCAACCCGCTGATAGCGAAGTTGCGCCGCGCGGGAGTCCCGACCGTACCATAATGCGTTCATTTCCAGTCGCCGGAAGCATCAATCGCAGCCCGTCAAGACCGGGGAACGGCATGCTGAGCAATCCAGGCGTGCATGGAGACTGCGGCCGCAGCACCTGCATTGATGGAGCGAACCGAACCGAATTGGGAGATGTAGACCACATCGTCGGCCAGCTCGAGCGCCTTCTCGGACAGACCCGGGCCTTCCGCGCCGAAGAGCATGAGGCAACGCTTGGGGAAATGATAGGTTTCCATCGGCACGGCACCGGGAATAATGTCAAGAGCAATGATGCGTGCGGCCTGCAGGTCGGCGATTTTCGACTCTAATTCAGCCAGTTGCGCCAGCTGCTCTGTGTTTTTTTGAGCGTCATATGCAGCCAAAGTATTCGATACGGTGCCGGATGATCGGGGTTCGGCACCGGTATCGGCAATGTCAGAGACATCGGTTTGCGGCGGTACGAAGACGCAGGCATCGTCGGGACGTGGTCCGGTCGCGGTTCCACGCATGCGGCATGCGATGGCCGCAGCCTGCGATTGCGCCGCGGCGATTTCACCTGAAATGCGGTATTTCCAGCATTCGACGAGCTCAGCGATGGATGGATGGTTTTCGACATGTTGGTACAGTTCCGTCATGAGTGCGCCCTTGCGATTCCATTTGTGCGGCCCGACGATGTGTACGCGGGATGCTTGGAATGCATTGGCCGTGCGCACCATGGATCCGATGTTGAAGTCATGCGTCCAGTTCTCCACGGCGACTTCGAACTCATGACGGCCATGCGCGTCAAGATCGGCCTTGATGGCCGCGACGGACCAATAGCGGTAGCGGTCGAGCACATTGCGACGATCGCCTGCATCAAGCAAGGATGAATCGAATCGCATATCGAAATTCGGGGATTGCGGATTGTCCGGACGCGGCTCTCCCGGATGGGTTTCGGCCCACGGGCCTACGCCCACCTCACGGAATACCGGTTCGCCGGACGCTTTCGCCGCGACATCGATAGGGTTGGGTGCGTGCATGGTTCCTTCCGATTTTCATCCCGTATGCGTCAGCATCAGGCAGGGCCTAGGTTTTCCGCCCTCTGATGCAAGTGAGCAACGAGCCGACTCAGTGAAGCTCGGACTCCTTGTACACTTCGATGAATGGCAACTCGGACTCATCGCCGGAGACCGGATTGACGACTTTGATGGTCGGATGGATCATATCCACGCCACCAATCAACGACGCCACGGCGAGCACTTCGGCCCCTTCCCTCTCCACGACGGAAAAGTCGAGACTCAGTTCGTTGCCATTACGCAAGGTGACAAGCGAGGAGGTTTGCACATACGACTTTTCGGACAGCCAGGAGTCGAGCAGCACCACGCGCTTGCCCGTGATGGACGGTCCCTTGATGGACGGGTACACGAAATCCATGACGAATCCGTTCAAGTCTTCACCACGGGAGGCCGCAGCCTGGATCATGGCGGAGACCAACGGCACCGCAGCGGCGGTCAACGCGCCGACGGCATCGACATCATCAACGGAATAGCCGGCTTCTTCCAACGTATCAAGCAAGATATGCCCGACGACGGAGGCCCCGCGATGATCGAACGTCACGGATGCAAGCTCTGAGAACGGCTTGTCCTTCATCTCGGCCTGCAGCAGGGTCTTGAGCTGATCGCGCGGCTCGAGCATGGCGAAATCGACGGTGGACGGCTCAGTGGCGGTGGCGGTCGATGCGACCTCGGTGGCGGCCGGCACGGTCTTACGGAAAGTCTTCTCGTCAGTCATGGCTCCAGCCTATCCTTTCGGCTCGTCAATCCCTCGCATCATCTACGGTTTCGGGCGCCGTCAGCTCACGGATATCCGCCTTCTCAGATGGAATGATTTCCACGGATTCGATGACCTTGCCCTGATCCACGCGTTGCAGTTTGCGAGCGGTGACCAGCACGCGGGACTCCAATGACGAGGCGAACGCATTATAGGCGCCAACCGTTCTGGTGATCGCCGTGCCGAGTTTGGTGGCGCGCTCCCCCAGCACCGCGAAACGCTCATACAGTTCACGTGACAGGTCGAACAGCATTTTCGCGTCATCGGTAAGGCTCTGCTGTTGCCAGGCGTAAGCCACCGACTTCAACACCGCCCACAACGTAATCGGTGAGGTCAAAGCCACCTTACGGGCGAATGCGTCGTCCATCAGCGTCGGATCGGTCTCCAAGGCGGCCTGCAACAGCGACTCGTTCGGGATGAAGGCGATCACGAAATCCGGCGCGTCCGAGAACGCGTTCCAGTAGGCCTTGTCCCCCAGCACCTTCACGTGCTCGCGCACTGCCTTGGCATGGGCCCTCAGCAGATCCGCCTTACGTGCCAGCTCCTCCTGCGAAGCGGTGTCGGGAATCTCGCAGGCACGTTGATAGTCGGCATATGGTGCCTTTGCGTCGATCGGAATGGTTTTACCACCAGGCATGTGGATCACCATGTCCGGACGCTGGGTATGCCCGTCCGCATCGGTGACGACCACCTGCGTATCAAAATCGACATGTTCCAGCAGACCCGCCGATTCGACGATGTTACGCAATTGCGCCTCGCCCCAGGCGCCACGTACCTTGTTGTTGCGCAATGCAGCCGACAGCGAGCTCGTCTCACGGTCGAGCCGCGCCTGCTGTTCCCCCAAACCCTTGAGTTGCTCACCGAGCGCACCCATTTCGCGCTTGCGCCCCTCTTCGATTTGGGAAACCTTCTCCTGAAGGGCGTCAAGATTCTTCTGCACAGGAGCCAGAGCGGAGAGCACCTTGCTCTGCTCCCGCAACTGCCGCTCGCTTTCGGTCTGCCGACGTTCCGCCTCCGCGGCGGCCTTTTCACGCTCACGTTCGATTCTCGTCTGCTCGGCGCTTTGCGCCTGCGCCAGCTGGGATTTGAGATATGTCAGCTGCTGATTCAATCCTTCGGACTGCGTGCGGTACTGTGCCACGGATGTGGTCAGATCGCCGATCCGTCGCCGACCGTCCTCGATCTGAGCCTTCGCCTCGTTCAAGTCGGCGGTACGCGCATCCCGCGCCATGTCCTGCCCTCTGGATCGCCCCGCGAAAAAGCCCGCGGCCGCTCCAAGCGCGGCCACGATCACCATCAGCACCATTACAAACACAGGATTGTCGAACATATGTTCTAGTAAACAGCATGCGGTGGACCACGTGTCGCAGCCACGCCCGAATCCACTCGACGAACCGCATTCATCCGTACGAACGACCACCCGATACCCCGCGCTGGATTATGCTGGGGAACAGTCGTACGAGAGCGAAGGAACACAAGAGGCTGGTATGGGATTCGATTTGTTCATGGCCGCAGTCGCCATCGTGGTCGCCTCCATTGCGACATGGGGCATTCTCAGATTCTTCCTCGGCCAATCACCGACCGACGGCAAATCGTCGACGCCACCAACGCCGGACGATCGCAAGGACCCCCCGGCAACCGAAACATCGGCGGACCATGTGCGGAACCATCCCAACCCCAGCACCGATCCACCATCATCGGAAGCCGAACGGTCCGCCAACAAGCGGCCCGAAGCCGCCCCTGCCGCCAACTCCGCGGAATCCGCCGATGACGACCAACGCATCGTTCCGCTGCTCGTCATCGCCACGATCCTTACGATTCCAACGTTCGTCGTCACCATGCTCATGCTCGGCAGCGTAACCATGCCCGACTGGCTGACCAATCCCTGGCTGCATGCCATCGTGATCACGCCGGTCATGTTCTATTGCGGTGCGCCGATTCATCGCCACGGTATGCCCGCCCTGCATCAACGCACGCCGAATGCGGATTCGCTGATCTCGCTTGGCATGTCAATCGTCTATGTCTACAGTCTGCTGCTATGCGTGGTGTCTTGGATTTTTCCGGTTGGCTCACGCGATCCGTATTTCGCGTTCGTCGGTGTGGTCGTGATGCTGGCATTGATCATTCGCCTGATTCGCCGGAAGCTGGTGATCGTGCGGTTCCCGATCGAACATCCCGAAGATTTTGAGCAGGCGCTGAAGATTCGCGCAACCAATGCGTCAGCACAGTCAACACAGTCAACACAGTCAACACATGGAAAAAGCGCGGAAGAGGTTGTCTTCCGCGCCAGAATAGGCCATGTGATCCACACTCGCGTGCTACAGATCACCACTGCGGTGACGATGGTCGTCGCCGTGTGGACGTTCGCGCTATGGCTGGTGTTCGGCATGCAGCCGAAGCTTGCGGTTGCGGTGCTTATCGCCGCTACCGTGTTATCGGTCGCCGGCCTGGTGCTTGAGGTCGGCGACCGCGTTTCCTCCCTCTGACAAGGGAGGAAACGGCAGGGCCGATGCCGGGGGACCTCACTGAGGTTCGCCGGCAGCCTCTTGTTCCCGCAGGGGAACGGCCCTGCTTACTTGCCCATGTCCGCCAGTTGATCGCTCGCCCATGCGGACAGTTCGAGATGATCGCCGCCGGTCTGATCCACCAACACGGTGTCGCCGTCATGCACCTGGCCAGCCAGCAGCATGCGCGCCAGCTGATCGCCGACCTCGGTCTGCACCAGGCGACGCAGCGGGCGAGCGCCATACGCCGGATCGTAGCCGGTGTTGGCCAGCCATTCGCGTGCCGAATCGGTCACATCGAGCGTGATGCGACGCTCGGTCAGGCGAGCGGAGACCTGCGCCACCTGGATGTCCACGATGCCGCCCAGTTCCTCACGGGTGAGCGGGTGGAACATGACCAGCTCGTCCAAGCGGTTGATGAATTCCGGCTTGAACTGCATGTGCACGGCATCCATCACGGCCTTCTTCTTGGCGTCCGCATCCAAGTCCGGATTGACGAGGAATTGCGACCCCAAATTGGAGGTCATGATCAGAATCGTGTTCTTGAAGTCCACGGTACGGCCCTGACCATCGGTCAGACGGCCATCGTCGAGCACTTGCAGCAGCACGTCGAATACTTCCGGATTGGCTTTCTCCACCTCATCGAACAGCACCACCGAGTATGGGCGGCGGCGTACGGCCTCGGTGAGCTGGCCGCCCTCCTCGTAGCCGATGTAGCCCGGCGCGGCGCCGATCAGGCGAGACACGGAGGCCTTTTCCATGTATTCGCTCATGTCGATGCGCACCATGGCCTTCTCGTCGTCGAACAGGAAGTCCGCGAGCGCCTTGGCCAGTTCGGTCTTGCCCACGCCGGTGGGGCCTAGGAACAGGAACGAGCCGGTCGGACGATTCGGGTCGGAGATGCCGGCACGCGAGCGCCGCACGGCGTCCGAAACCGCTGCGATGGCTTCCTTCTGGCTGATCACACGCTTGCCGAGATACTCCTCCATGTGCAGGAGCTTTTCATTCTCGCCTTGCATGAGGCGGCCGACCGGGATGCCGGTCCATTCGGATACGATGCCGGCCACGGAATCGGCATCGACGTGGTCGGGCACCATCGGTTCGGTTTCGGCGACCGCGGTGCCGTTCGCGTCATTGTTGTCGGCGGCGGCTTCCGCTGCGGCCAGTTCCTTCTGAATCGCGGGGATCTCGCCGTACGAGATGCGGCTGGCCTTCTCCAGGTCACCTTCGCGCATGGCCTTGTCGGCTTCTACGCGCAGGTCGTCGAGCTTGGCTCGCAAATCGCCGACCTTGTTGTGGCCGGCCTTTTCCGCGTCCCAACGTGCCTTGAGGCCGCTCAGCTTTTCGCGGGCGTCCGCCAGATCGGCCTGCAGCTTCTCGAGGCGGTCCTTCGAAGCGGGGTCTTCGGCCTTCTTGAGCTGCATCTCCTCCATTTCGTAGCGGGTCACCTTGCGTTGCAGTTCGTCGATTTCCTCCGGCGAGGAGTCGAGTTCCATACGCAGGTGCGCGGCTGCCTCGTCGACCAGGTCGATGGCCTTGTCGGGCAGCTGGCGGCCGGAGATATACCGGTTCGACAGGGTTGCGGCGGCGACCAGCGCATCGTCGCCGATCGTCACCTTGTGGTGCGCCTCGTAACGTTGCTTCAGACCACGCAGGATCGCAATCGTGTCTTCCACGCTCGGTTCGCCGACGAAGACCTGTTGGAAGCGGCGTTCCAGTGCCGGATCCTTTTCGACGTTCTCTCGATATTCGTCGAGCGTGGTCGCACCGATCAGGCGTAGTTCGCCGCGGGCCAGCATGGGCTTGAGCATATTGCCTGCATCCATGGAGCCTTCGGCGGCGCCCGCACCGACGATGGTGTGGATTTCGTCGATGAAGGTGATGATCTGCCCGTCAGACTTCTTGATCTCCTCGAGCACGCTCTTCAGCCGTTCCTCGAATTCGCCGCGATACTTGGAGCCCGCGACCATGGAGCCGAGGTCGAGTGAGATCAGCTTCTTGTTCTGCAGGGTGGTCGGCACGTCACCGGCGACGATGCGCTGCGCCAGACCTTCCACGACGGCGGTTTTGCCGACGCCCGGCTCGCCGATGAGCACCGGATTGTTCTTGGTGCGCCGGCTCAGGATCTGGATGACGCGGCGGATCTCCTGATCGCGGCCGATCACGGGGTCGAGCTTGCCGTCTTTCGCGGCGGCCGTCAGGTCGGTGGAATATTTTTCGAGCGCCTTGTATGATCCTTCCGCGTCGGGGCTGGTCACTTTCGCGCCGCCGCGCACGCCCGGCACCGCCTTGCGCAGCGCTTCGGCGGTCACGCCGTTCTTTTCAAGGATTTCCGCGGATTGGTTCGGCTTGCTTGCCGCGATGCCGATGAGCAGGTGTTCGGTGGAGACGTATTCGTCGCCCATCGCCTGCATTTCCTTTTCGGCCTGCGCGATCGCGGCGGTCAGCTGACGGCTTGCCTGCGGCTGCGATGTGGTCGAACCGCTGGCAGCCGGCAATGCGACCAAGGCGTTGCGCACCGCAGCGCCAATGGCTTGCACGTCGCCGCCGGCAACCTGGATGAGACCGCGGATCACACCGTTTTCCTGGCGCAGCAACGCATCCATCACATGCAACGTGTCGACTTGCGCGTTACCTGCCGCGGACGCGCTTTGAATGGCGTCTCCGATGGCTTCCTGCGCCATCGTGGTGAACTTTTGTTCCATATCATCCTCCATGATTCGCGCCGCTCGCGTATCGTCTTCGCAGCTCACTTGCCGCGAATCGACCGCAATCCGGCGCATATGTCGTTGTCTGATATGCTCAACCGACTTCACCGCCATTCTATTCCCAAAACTTGAGTCATCAACACTCAACTTTTGTTTTTCTTTTCCAGCGAATAGTGATCCAGATACACAAAAACCGGCTGATTCATGACGGAAAGATGTCATGAATCAGCCGGTTTTTATGGAAATAAGCTCCTTAGCAGTCAGCAATCAGCCACGCAACACCACATTGCGCAACGAACCGATGCCCTCGACGTGTACGACGGCCTCATCACCCGGATCAAGATGTCCGGAAGCGTTCGGCGTGCCGGTCATGATCACATCGCCCGGCAGCAGCGTGGTGAAGCTCGAAATCGCGGCGATCTGCTCCGGAATGCCATGAATCAGGTTCGCCGTGGTACCTGACGCCATCTCAACATCCTCACCGTTGAGCGTGAACGAGATCTTCGCATCCTTCCAGTCCAGGTCATCACGCGTCACAATCCACGGACCGAGCGGACAGGCGGTATCGAAACCCTTCGCACGTGTCCACGTCGGATCGAGTCCCTGCAGGTCACGCAGCGTCACGTCGTTCACGCAGGTGAAGCCAAGCACATAATCCATGGCCTGCTCCACCGGCACGTTCTTGGCGATGCGCCCCATCACCACGGCGACCTCGGGCTCGAAATTCATGTCGTTGGAGCACGGCGGAATCACAATCGGATCGTCCGGACCAATCACGGAAGTGCTCGGCTTGGTAAAGATCACCATATCCTCCGGCGCATGCTTGATTTCGGAGTGACCGGCCTCATGCATGAACTGCGCATGCGCCTCGTAGTTTTTGGCCAGACCGTACACCTTCGACGGAATCACCGGCGCAAGCAGGCGGATGCCGTCACCGTCGACCGGAAAGCGCTCGCCGGTCGGCTGGACGGCGGCGCCGGACAGTGGATAACCGCCCAATGCCACCAGATAATCCTTGCCGTCGCTTTCGTCGGTCTGCACGAAAGCGTACTGCGGTACATCATTATGCGAAAAACGTGCGATTCTCATGCCCTTTAGTCTACGCCGGTTCAGACGGCCCGCTCGACTTCGGTGCGCGCCTGGAGATCGAGTCGCATACGCAGGGTACCGACCTCCTGCTCCAATTCGTCGATTCGCCGCACCTGCTGGTAGATCATCAGGTCACGTACATCGACGCTGCCGTCACGCGGGGCAGCCGGAAAGGTGATTGCGCGAAGAGGCACCTGCGATTGCGAAGGGGACCGATCCGAAGTCACGGTCTGCATCGACGCGAGCACGTGCGCACTGGCGGCATCCAATCGATCATCATATCGCGGACCGGCCATCGCATCGCTCGAGCTCTTACGCCACCTCGCAAAGCAACGCTCGATGCGCTTGTAACCGATCAGCGCCGGGTCGAGCCCCGCCTCACGGAACAGTTTGACCGGTGATTCGCCGGCATGATACCGCCGCATGCACGATTGCTTGAACGCCTCGGAATAGGTGATTCTTCTCGCCGTGGCCTCGGCCACCGCAGGCAATGTCTTCAGATAGGCGACCTCTTCAGGACTGAACATTCCTCCGCCGTTAGACATGACGACCCTCCTCCGTGCTACATGTGTTCACACCCGGGATCAACGTCGAAAACCGCCTCCGTCTTACCGCCTCGATTATTGCCCGATGGAGTTTATGGTAGATGAAAACAAGTCTCATCTCAAGTGCAATTAACTTATACCCCTAACTCCCTCCTTATTGCTACCAATTCACCTTATTTTTGTTGATTTTCCAACGACTCACCCACCCTAGTCATCAGCATGTATAAAACACCCTAATTCATCACCCTTTCTTAAGATATTTATGTAAATCAATTGACTTATTTACCGTATTCCATATCACTGTGGAACCTAACGGGAAAAACCTTCCCGCACCTTGCCGAACGACATGCAAAGGTGCCGCCCGCGGTTTTCGCAAGCGGCACCTGATCCGGATTTTCGCCCGGAGTTTTCCGGTCAAGGCATTCCGGCAATACCCCCTTCAGTCACATCGTTCGGACGTCAGGACTCGACCAGCGTGTTCCGGGACTTGAGCGCCACGGCCGCACCGGCACCGGCCAGCAGCAACGCCACGATGGTGAACAGCACGGTTCCCGCGGCACCGGTAAGCGGCAGCTGGGTGATGGACTTCACGTTCTTCACCGTAATCGCACCGTCAGCACCGGAGGTGGCCAGTCCCAGCACGTTGCTGCCGTCAGCCAACGCGAAGGTCGTCTTCTTGGCGTTCTGGTTGATGGAGACCTTGATGTTGAATTCCGCCAGGAACTGCTTGGAATAGTTCAGATCTTCGCGGGTCGCGGTTTCCTTGACGGTGTAGGTGCCTTCCGGCAGGGCGAACACCTTGACCTTGCCGTTTGCGCCGGACTTGATGTCGGCTGAGGCGGTGGCGGCGGTGCTCAGCATGTAGCCGTTGTCGGTAGGCACGAACGTAAGGGTGTTGCCTCGCGCGTCCTTCACATTGAAGGTCACGCCTTCCAGAGCGTTCTCTTCATCGCCGACGCCGATCTTGGTGAATTCGAACCTACCGGTGATGAGTTCGACCTCGTCGCCGTCCGTCGAGGTGTTCGGGTCGGTGGCCACGGTTGGCGTGTTGGTCACCGTCTCGCTTTCCTTGACTTCTTCGTTGATTACGCCGGTGTACTGCACGTAGATGGTCTTGCCCGCATTCGCGAGGCCGGCCTCGCTGGCCGCATAGTTGCTCAGATCGACCGTGAACTGGTCCGTGCCGTTGCCCTTGAGCTCGTTAGCGGTGAAACCACTGACCACGTAGTTGTTGTCAGCCGGGATCTCGGTTACGTTAACCGTCTCGCCATCGACGGTGATTGTGGAGGAACCGCCTTCGACGTACACCTTGATGTCATTATTGACGGTCAGGCCCACGCCCGGCTTATCCATGATCTTGAACATCGGATCGGTCTTACCCAGCATGTTCGGCAGCTTGACCTGGATGGTGTAGTTCGCGACACTGCCGACGCCCATGGCCTGGGCCTTCTCTTCGGCGGTCTTTCCCGGGGTCGGCGGCGTGTTCGACTTCGCCACGACGGTACCGAGGGTCAGCGGATCACCAGACTTGCGGACGAACTTGGTGTAGGTTGCGCCGTTGGCGGTCACCTGCGTGGCCACGACCGTAGGCACGCCGTTCGTGTCGGTAATCAGATACCAGCCTTCGGTCACGTCCAGGGTAACCGTCGACGCTTCAAGCGCAGCGGTCTTCGTATCGGTCGGGGTCAGTCCGGAAACGACCAAGGCGTCAGCGAATGCGCGCAGCTGCGCGTCGGTGAATGTCGCCACGTACGCGGCCGGATTGTCCTTGTACGGGTCCGGAATCTCACTCACGCCGCCCGCACTCTTCGCCGCAGCCTCAACGGCGGTCTTCGCCGCATCGACGGTGTTGACCTGCACCTTGCTCATGGTCGGCGCGGTACCCTGCGGATCGGCGAATTCGGCGAACTTGTATGCCTTGAACTCGGAACCCGCGGCCGCGTTCGTCACGGTGATTTCGGCTGCGGTCGTCGGATCGGCCTGTGCGCTCGCAGCGCCTAGGGCCATGCCGGCCAGCAGCGTCGCCGCGGCGGCCACGCTTGCAAAAAGCTTCCTCGCGTTCATGATGAGAAACCTCTCTTCCTTGTAATTGTTGCTTGGGTGTTCACCATTGATTCGAATGTTGTGCGTTATCAGGATTCGTGTCCGGCCGGGGCACCATCGGCTCGGCCGGATGCGTCCGTTCAGTCATTGGTTGCTGCCATCACCCCCATCAGTACAACCGTTTCTTGCCGCTCCAGATGGAGACGATGATTCCCGCCACGACGGCGATCAGACCGAAACAGCCACCAATGAGCAGCCACTGTCGACCGGTGAGATCACCTGCCGCAGGGAGCGTCGCAACCGAGATATAGCGATTGACGAACGCAGCCGTCAGATCGTCGGCCGGCTGTTGTTTGTCGGCTGCGATGTCCCGGCCATCGCGATCCTTGACCTGCACGACCTGCGTCACCTTCGCCTCGTATTGGCCGGCCGCATTCTTGGCGACGGTGACGGTGACGTGATATTCGGACTTGTCAAAACGCCAACCATGCCTGGCCGCAGGCTGTACTTCCACCACCTTGAAGGTATAGGTGTCGGCACCGTTGTTCAGCGGAGTCGAGAATGTCAGCGGATCACCTGCGGAATCGACGGTGAATGCACCCGGCTTGGAGATATTCGCTTGCAGGTTGCCGATCGAAGTCGT
Source organism: Bifidobacterium sp. MSTE12 (assembly GCF_000513015.1). Taxonomy (NCBI): domain Bacteria; kingdom Bacillati; phylum Actinomycetota; class Actinomycetes; order Bifidobacteriales; family Bifidobacteriaceae; genus Bifidobacterium; species Bifidobacterium sp. MSTE12. The sequence goes on from NZ_AZYA01000030.1 coordinate 34,343, forward strand.
CTGCTTGCCGCCTTCGAGACCTTTCAGCATGGCACCGGTGTTCTGCGCCTTCTGTGTGTCCGACGTGATGTCGGTCAGTTCGAAGTCGAAGGATTCCGCATAGTCGTTGCCCTGAGTCTTCTTGCTGAGCTTCACGCCGTCTTGCAGCGTAACCGTGTTGCGTTGATTCCGTACCGTGCATTCGTAGGTTTTCAGCGGCTTCTGCAGGTCGGCGTTCTTATCGGCGAGCGCCCACAGCTCATTCTTATCGATCGTCACCGTGACATTCGCGTCGCCGACTTGGGTGTAGCCGTCGACCGCGTCTTCGGTAAGCGTGTATTCGCCTGGCACAAGTTTGACGAAACTGTCGTTCCATTGATTGTCGGCGTTCAACGTCACTGTGAGGTCGACCGCATCGTCGTAGCCTTTGAGGTGCATCTGCACTTCCGTACCGTCGACAGGTTGCACATCGGGCCATTCCTTGGTCACTGCGACGTTGGCGACCGGTATCTGCAGTACCGGATGCCGGTAATTCGCGCAACTCGACCTGTCGTCGGTGGTGTAGCAGACTTGGGCCGTCTTGTTGGACCTGAAGCCGGCCTTGCCCGCCGAAGTGGCTCCGGTATCGGCATCGCCCGTCGCGTCATAGCCGGTCTTCGCATATGTCTGATAGGCGAAGTCGGTCGGTTCCACGTTGTATGACAGCGTATATGTCATGCCGTCCTTGAGCTCGTACGATTCGTTGAATTCGGCCCTGACGATGCCGTTGCCGTTTTCGCTGTACCACAACGCGTAATCCGTATTGAGTACCGGAGCGGTTTCGCCGGCCTTGCCACCGGTGACGTTCAGCGTAACGCCGCTCGTTACCTTGTAGAACGTCTTGCCATCGAACGTTCTCGCAGTGGATTTGTCGTAGGCGATGTCGCTCTGCTTGGCATACTCCGACAGTTCGTCGGTGATGGAGACGCCCGTATACACGTGCTTTTCGGTGATGGTCTTCTGGATATCGTTGAAGATCTGTGCCAGCTGCGTGGCGCTGGAGGCCGAATAGTAGTAGTCGCCGGAGGCTCGGTCGCCCAGATTCCGATACCCGGTGGCATTCGGATAATTGCTCGAGATGCCGTGCATGAACTTATTGGCGTTGCTGGCGGACGATACGCTCGCCGACGGATTCGCGCCATCGAAAAATGCCGATGGAGTACACCGTGGTGCCGGCATTTTTCAGTTCCTGGGATTTTTTGATGGCGGCATTCGCAACGTCGTCATCAAAACCACTCCAATGATTAGGCTCGCCATCAGTGAAGAAAATCACGTATTTCTTCGCTCCGGCACGGCCGCCGGCAAGCGCCTGTTGTGCAACCTCCATTGCAGCATCGGCATACGTTGCGCCAGCCGCCTGCAAACCATTGACGCTTGTCTTCAGCAAGCCAGCATCCGTCGTAAGCTCCTGTACAATCTGTGTACAGTTACCCGTGTCAGATTGCCTGGAATTGCTTATTCGACAACCATCAGCGCCTGTCGCGGTCCCGATTTGGTTGGCATATTTCACTAGGGCAACTTTTACTTTATTGTTATCGTCCTCAATCGTGTCGTTGGTCTTGGCTGTCTCATCCAGAAAAGAATTCACAGCCGTCTTCAAAGCGCTAATCTTCGATGGAGAGCCTCTACCGCCAAAATCATCGTTCATGGAACCGGACACATCCAGCACCAAGGCGATGTCTATCGGGGTGGTGTCCGTGGTGGAGGTGGAGGCGTCCTTGCCGGTTACGTCAAGTTTGAGTGTGTAGGCGCCATTGCCTTGGTATTCGATGCTCTTGGTATGCTCCGGCGTCGACAATCCTGCGGAGGCGGACTTCAGCATGCCCCGGTACGACGCAATACCAAGACGTACCGTCTTATCGGCATTATCCTTAGTTTCGTCGTCTTTCGCTTCGTTCTGATTCACCACGGTATCGGCATCATCGTCATCCGATTGAACCGACCGCTCAACGGTCGTAGGGTTCTCGGTTCCCGTTGGTTTCTGGGTCGGCGTTGCGGATGTCGTCGCGGGTTGCGCTTCCGACGGAGTGGCAAGTTCCATAACAGGCTCGTCGGCTGATCCGGCCTTCTGCTCTTCAGATTGTTTCACGAGCTGTTCCACAGACTGTTCCGTGGATTGCTCCGCGGGCGCGCTCTCAGCCGCAGGATTCCCTGACCCTTCGGATACATTCTCGGACGGGGTGGATTCCGCTGCCGGAGTAGCCTCGGATACATCGTTCGATGCACTGCTCGCGGAAGCCGTCGCGACCTGTTCGGCCGCCGCCGCATCGGCGTCATCAGCCAATGCCATCGTACTTGCACCGGCCATGCCACCCAGCATTGCGAAGGTAGCCGCCATGGCCATGAGCTTCTTTCCAAGATCCTTGCGATGTCGGTCGCTCAAGCCGGCAAGCAGATCCTTGATTCTCTTCATAGCATGTCCATCTCTTCGTCTCGACGCGTAAGGCCGGCTCCGTCACGTGCCTTATGAAACGGACTGTAGGGAAGAAAGCCCTGCGGCGCATACACCCTCCTAGGGGGAGCATCCAACCACTTGCATCATCGAAAATCGTTGGAATTCCAACAAGACCATACCCTCTTCGGCAACCTCTTCAAGACGTGAAAACATCCTCTTTCAAGGAGGCGCGCAAAAGCCCCATGCCGGTTGCGACGCATCGAAACCACCATGGTCGCGACATGATCGGCATCCGCCGCTCAACCACGAGACGGCCAACATTCGGCATGACGCATGATCCTACGCTTCGGACGAATCAGTCTGAGCATGATGAAGCACAACACCATGCCGCCAACCAGAACGCCGACACCCACCCACAGTCCGATGCTGCGCGCATCATGCAGGTCTGTCGGGTCGGGTGCGGGCATGGGAATCGACACACGATGCCCCGAAACCAGCAGCCGCTGGGTATTGATGCCATACGGCGTGCAAGTCATCAAGGTCAGACGATCCTCCCCCGGCTCGATTGTGAGACGTGATGTGTCATTCGGATCAATCACGCCGATGCGATCCACCTGGTAGCCAAGGGTTTCACCCATCACCTCGACATACATGAAATCACCCTGCTTCATCTCGTCAAGGCGGGTGAACATCATCGCCTCGACCAGACCACGATGCCCGGTGATCACCGCATGCGTGTTCGTGCCACCGACCGGCAGGCTCGTACCATACAAATGCCCGGCACCCTTGGCGAGCGCCTGCTCCGACGTACCATGATAAATCGGCAGTTTCACGCTGATTTTAGGAATCGACACGGTTCCCATAATGCCGGAGCCGGAATCAAGCAGACCCTGATACTCCTCATCCTGACTGGAGACGGAATCCCCGTTACCGGAACTCTGCGAAACGCCCGCGGCCGACGCGAAAGGATCCACGGCCTCACCAAGAATCGGCTGCCCTTCCTTGGCGAGACGTGCGTTATAGGCGCGGGCATCGGCAAGCCGGTCCTCAGCCTGCGGGTACGGCCAGCCCGCAACCGTTTTCGCCACCGCATCGGAAGTATTCGACAGACTCCGCGCCGATCGCACCTGCATGACCACCGGAAACAAGCCTACGCATAAGGCCGATGCGATCAACAGCGCCGCAAGCGCACGCATCACCACGAACTGCACGAGCCGCATGCGACGCCGACGCACCACATCCGATACGTCAACCACCTCAGCAAACGCCACAGGCTCCCACCGGAGGGCAACGGCCCGAGACACCTCCCGCCGCACGCTGACTCTGCGAAGCATCATGCATCTCCTTCGAACGCAACAATCTTCGCATCACCACCCCTGCAATCCACGCCCCCTATTGGAGGGGTCCATGATCATTCCCACAGGCAGGAACGTATGGGCCGACGCTAGATGAACGCGCGCTCGCCGAAGATGGCGGTGCCGACGCGCACAATGGTAGAGCCTTCGGCGATGGCGAGCTCCATATCGCCGGTCATGCCCATCGACAGTTCCAGGCAGCGTTCGGTTCCCGGCGTCTTGGACGCAAGGATCAGATCGCGCGTCTTGCGCAGATGCGCGAAGCATTTGCGAATCGTGGTCTCATCGTCGACATGCGCGCCAATCGTCATCAGACCTTGCAATTCGAGGCCATCCAACGTGCCTATCTTTTGTGCGATGCGGATGGCATGAGCCGGATCGCAACCTGACTTCGACGCCTCGCCGGACTCATTCACCTCCAGCAGCACGCCGACCGTAATGCCGCGCGCGACGGCCCTGCGCGAAATCTTCTCCGCCAAATCGACCGAATCCACCGACTCGATCGTGTTGACCACCGGTAACACTTTGCCGATCTTGTTGCTTTGCAGTTGACCGATCAGATGGAACGGAATATGCGTACCGTCCGCATCGCCGGCAACCGCGCCGCCGGCAACCACCTCGGCAGTGGCCGCCCCCAACGTAAAGCCGCGTTGCGCGCACTGCTTCAGCAATCCTTCGGCCTTTGCCGTCACTTCCTGCGGACGATTCTCTCCGATCATGCGCACCCCGGCGTCGATCGCGGTCATGATTTCGCCGACGTCACGCGTCTTCGTGGCTGCCAGCAGTTTCACCGAACCGACTTCGCGACCGGCTTGGGCTTCGGCGGTGGCGACACGGTCCAGCACACGATGCACGCCGTCCGTAATCTCTTGTGCGCGCGCCGCATCGATCACCTCATTGGCAAGGTTTTTGTGGTCCATATAAGCAGTCATCTCATCGCCCCTTAACGTCGGATTCCCGATCCCTTTCCCTAGGGTATGAAGAAGCCCGTACGAGCCGGCCTGAAGTGAAGCGATAAAGCGGTCGGCAATAGTCGTACGGGCTAACATCAGACGACAGTAGAAGGGGGACTTCAAGACTCCGTCTGTAGTTTCTTTATGACTCAAAATGCCTTGATTGTTATGGCATATTCCATAATTTGAGACATTTCGAGGAAAATTTCGAGGGGTTAACCCCCTTGGGTTTCTGATTGTCTAGTAGGCACTCAGTCCTTGTCAGCATGTTGCCGCATTGCACGAACGTTTCCACGACTCAGGATTCGATGGTTTCGAACCGTTGCTCAAGCTCCCCGACACGCTGCCTCAACGCGATCACCTGGCAGGTCAGCGACTGAATCTGCCCCATTTGCATGGTGATGAGGCGGTTACGCGCATCGGTCGGCATCACGGCCATCGCACCTGGCTGTTTGGCCTCGTTCATGATCTCATCATCATGCTTCCAACGCGCGATATTGCGTTCCACACGCTTATGGCCGACGATCATGGGGCTCAGGCCGGCCGACGTAAAAATCACGCTCGGCCGCTCACCCTGTAGATAACGACTCATGCAACTGACTTGGAAATCATGCGAATACGTGATGCGATTTTCCGTAACCGCCTCGACCGCCGGCAGCGACCGTAGGTATTCGACTTCCGTCTGACTGAATCGTCTTCTCGTCATGTTCCACCCACTTTCACATTGTCATTACCGTTGACTCCGCTTACGCGCCGCGCGACATGGATACGGCTTACGTGCTCTGGACGGTTCACCCTATCATCAGAAACTCGAAAATGACGGGGGCAAAACCACCCGTATCGCTACGCGCTAAACCTCGTGTAAGCTATATCACACAATCGATTCAACGCTTTATCATACAATTCACCCCATCTCACCCCTTATGTGAATCGCTTCCTTTCCGGAGGAGAAGGTAGAGTCCTGTATGACCAACCACTCAAGGAGGTACGATGCCAGGCCGTTTCGCTCCGACGCCGTCAGGCCGCATGCACATCGGCAACATCTACGCGATGCTGGGTGCATGGCTTTCCGCACGCAGCAGCAACGACGCAATCTACCTGCGCATCGAAGACATCGACGAACCACGTGTCGTCCCCGGAGCGGCCGACCTCATCATGGACGACCTGCAATGGCTCGGCCTTGACTGGGACGGCGCGCCCGTATATCAATCCGCCCGACACCATCTGTATGAAGATGCCCTGCGCGCCTTGCAGCGTCTCACCATCGACGATTCGGGAGCCGTCACCGCAGACGCCACCGGAAACGCAACGCCGTTAATCTACCCCTGCTTCTGCTCACGCGCGGACATTCGCGCGGCTTCAGCACCGCAGGAAGGCGACCGTTTCATGATCTACCCCGGCACCTGCCGCAGGCTCGCCGAGACGAATCCGGACGAGGTACGCGCACGGCTTGCGCAGGGCAGGCGGCATTCCCTACGCATCGCCATGCCCGCTTCGAATTCGACGATTGCGTTTGAAGACCGTGTATTCGGCCATCAGGAATTCAATGTGACCCGCGAGATCGGCGACTCGGTCGTTCGCCGGGCCGACGGCCTGTTCTCCTACCAGCTGGTGGTCGTCGTAGACGATCTTGCCATGGGCGTCGACGACATCGTTCGTGGACGTGATCTGCTACGCTCCAACGCCCTGCAGATATGGATTCGGCAAGCCCTCACCGGCTCCACCGATTACTCTTACGCCCATCTCCCCCTCATCGACAATGCGAGCGGGCAACGACTTGCCAAGCGCGAGAAATCACTGGACATGGGCATTCTTCGCAAGCATGGCGCCACACCCGAACGAATCATCGGATACTGCGCCTGGCTGCTCGGACTCCAAGGCGATCCGCATTCCACGCATCCGCAACCCATGAGCGCCCAAGAGGCCCTGACCGAATTCAGCTGGACCAAGGTCAGAACCGACACCGCCGACCGTTCCCTTGACCCGCAGGCATTCAACACCTATTTCGGTCTCTAACGGCACGATGGTCGCTATCTGATCCACAGCTCATTATCGAGCGGATATTCGTTGGTCGTGCATCCGTCCAGATGCATGGACTGTTCCTGCATCAGCGGCGCAGACTGCCCGGCACCGGCACACGGCGTCTCATTATCGGTATGACCAAGTCGATGCCCCACTTCATGATTGATCACCATTACGCGGTATCTCGCCATGTTCCCGCCTGCGGAAAGCCAGGCATCCGTGCCGCCATTCCAGCGATCGTCGTTGATGATCACGTTCTCGCCCACACGGCAACTGTATTCGGTGGAGCAACCCGACGAAAACGTGGTCATATATTGCGCTTCGGAAAGCACGATATTGAAGTCACAGTTTCCTTCCGCGCCCTGCACGAACGTAGCACCGGCACGCGGCCATCCGCGCTCATCGTTGAGAATACGGTAGACGGCATTGGAGAAGTCATCGAGCGAACCGACATCACCCTTCTCCGCTACGCAATAGGTGTACTGCGTGGGTTCATGGCCGTTATCCCGTGCCGTCTGCTGGGCCTTGGCGAGAATCTCGTTCCTCTGGTCATCGGTCAGCGGTGCCGATTGATGCTGCAACTCAGCCTGTACCGGATCCTCAGCATTGTCATCGTCTTGCGATTCGTTCGACCGTTCGGCAGCCGCATCGTTCTTGGAATGCTGCCGTTTCGCCGTCGTCTTGCCGGTCGTCGCCGACTGCGAGGCCTGCGCAGCCCGTTGCGCATGCGCCTTCATCCCGTGCACACTGCAGGACACCATCGCAATGACCAGAATCGCAAGCACGCAGGCCACCGTCCAGCGGCGAATGCGAAACACCTGCCGCGAATCCATCGTCACGGCCGTCTTCGGATTCAGCGCACGTAGCACATACCGTATGAATCGCACCATGGCTCCCTCCCACAATATGCGAAGGTCCGCGGAAAATATCCACGGACCTCAAGCATAGCTGTACATCAGGCGAACAGCGACTTAAAGAGGAATGCGCCTACGATCGCACCGGCAATCGGAGCCACAACCGGAATCCAGGCCTCACCCCAACGGGAGGATCCCTTGTGCGGAATCGGCAGAATGGCGTGCAACAGTCGAGGCATAAGATCGCGGGCCGGATTCAGACCAGGGCCGGTCGGGCCACCCATGGAGGTCACAAGGCCCCACACGATGAAGCCGACCACGATGGCTGCGGCGGCGTGATCTTCCTTGCCCCACGGCATTTCGAGGCAGCACAGTGCGCCAAGCACCAGCATGAGGGTGCCGAAGAACTCGTTGACGAAGTAGTTGACGCGGTCGTTGTGAGCATCGGTGGTGCAGAAGGTGCCGAGAATGGCGTTGGCATCTTCAGTATCCTTGTAATGCGGCCAGTAGGTGATGTACACGATGAGCTGACCGACAACGGCACCCAGCAGCTGGGCGATGATGTACGGCAGCACCTGACCCCACGGGAACATGCCGTTGATGGCCTGGGCGAGGGTCATGGCCGGGTTGATGTGCGCACCGGAAACGCCGCCGAACATCAGCACCGGGAACATAACGCCAAAACCGTAGCCCATCGCGATGTTCAGCCAGCCGGCATGATAGCCCTTGGTGTTCTTCAGCTCCGCATTGGCGACAGCGCCGTTGCCGAAGACCATCAGTACGGCGGTACCGACGAATTCAGCAGCGAGTTTGATAAAGAGTGAGTATTCCACTTCGTCTTCCTCTTATTGCTTCTTCTCGTATTGACACAAGATTAAATTGCGATTCCGCTCTAAGCGGACAACAGGGCAAGATACTACTCCCACCCATGTCTTTTCGATCCGGAGACCACTGATATATATGAGACGGCATAGATAAGGAGCGGTCTGCAAGAAGAGCAGTCACGAATTGAACGAAGAATTATAGGAATACCGCTTTCGATACGACGGGCCGTATGATACCCCTAAACATCCCTGTACAAAGAACCTCTTGCACCGCTCCGACGCTGGGGAGAAGCTTCGCCGACGACCCAATCGGTTTGTATAGGTCGATGACCGAACGTAGTCGGCATACAATCAAGCTTTCACTGCTTTTCCTCACACGGAAATTCTTGACAGATAGAAGGAATCTGTCAGGAATTTCATCCGGTACCTGATACAACCTTTCAGCTCGCGTTCACAAAACAGGGACTCGGGGGAGAAATTGTACACATATGTACCCTGAGAAAGGCGAGAGATGCGAGATTATTTCGTTGGTTTAGGAAAAAATCCGATTCAACGGCTTCCCGCACCGCTCGCGATTGAATCAAGAGAGGGTACCATGAGAACAACCAACAATCGAATACACATCCCATCCGCTCTATCGGCTCTGATTGCAACAGTAGCGATTATGGTCATGAGCGTATTCCCCTCGGCTCTGGCATATGCGGATGGCGGCTCCGCCCCGACCGTGCCGGTACAGGTGTCTAAGGTCGACGCCGACGGCACCGCGCTCAAGGGCGCGCAACTGCGCATCTCCCATAAGGACGCCAATGGCGCGGACGTTATCGACGCCGAATGGACCTCAGACGGCACCGTGCACACCGCCGACCTGCCCGCAGGCGACTACACGCTCACGGAGACCACGGCCCCTGAAGGATACGACAAGGCGGCCGACCAGACGTTCACCGTCAAGGCTCCCGAAAATCCCGCCCCGACGGACTATTCCTTCACTACACAAAGCTCGTTGACTTCGGGCGCGCTCGTGTCGAAGGACGCCTCCAAGACGGTTTCCCCCGTGTACTGCTTCAACCTGCGGAAGTCCAGCCCGACGAGCGGACTGGATTACACGAGGGTCGAAGGCTCAGCCACCGCGTTCAGCCAGCTCGCCCAGCGCGCACGCCCCGGCACCGACCTGTATCAGGACGTGCTGCGCGTGCTGTACAACGGCTATCCGAACAACAAAGCAGGTATCCAACAGAAGTACAATCTGAGCGACCTGGAGTTCGCGGAGGCGACTCAGTATGCGATCTGGTACTACACCGACTCCCGTCCGATCGTGCCGCATCCTTATTCCGACGCCGTTCAAGCGCTGGTTGACAGCACGGCGAACATTCCTTCGGGACAGACCCTGGACATCTACAAGACATCCAACGATCAATATCAGAATCTGCTGGCTACCGAATTCCATCAGGCCACCCCGCCGGTCAGCTTGATCATGGTCGGCCAGAAGACCCAGGCCCCGACGCCGACGCCGTCTCAGCCGACGACTCCGACTCAGCCGAGCACTCCGAGCACGCCGAGCACGCCGTCTCAGCCGAGCACACCTGCGCAGAACGCTCCGGTGAAGCCTCTGGAGAA